>JAYUJV010000601.1:0-14787 GCA_043764975.1 Saprospirales bacterium | reverse complement strand
TCGATTGGGCTGTTTGCCTTTACACCTTTTTCGGTAAGTTCTATGTTGTCTTTTCTTGCTTCGCTCACTTTTTTGCTGCCATGGCAAGCGCTAAATATGCAAATAGAAACAAACACAAGCGCAAGTGAGGTGTTGTGCGTTGTTGTAAAAATGGAGTGCGTAAATTTCGGTTTTGGAATAATCATTTAATCGTTCGTTTTACGGTCATTTATTTTTTTATCAATGCCAGTACTCATCGCGCCTTTGTCTTTTGCTTTTTTCCAAAAAACGAGTGCATTGTCTATATCATTGAGTTTGTAATATATATCTCCTTGTTTTTCAAGAATATATGAAGCATTTTCGCCACCAATGAGCGCTTTTTGATTCCAGGTATTCGCCTCCGTATATTTCTTTTGTAGGTAATAACTTTTTGCGATTTCGTGCTGCGTGTCTATACGCAAGCGTTGGTTTTTGCCGGCCATCAGTAAGGCTTGTTGCAGATTATTGAGCGCATCGTCGTACTTTGCTTTAGTATTGAGCGCCAAGCCATTCATATAAAAAGCATTGCCTTGGTTCGGAAACAAGTCCATCGCTTCATCAGAAGTTTTGAGCAAGCCATCAAAATCCTTGGTTTCGAGTTGAATGTACATCAGTTGTTCCCAAACTGCATATACTTTTTTATTTAGCGAAAGCGTCTTTTTATATAATGCAGCAGCTTCGCTTAGTTGTCCCGTTTGATACAACACATCGGCTTGTATAGCATATATTTTGGCTTCGTTCGGATGCGCTTCGTCAAGGGTTCGGATGACACCTAGTAAGGCATCGGCCAAGGTTTTATCTCTTTTTTCGGCTACTTTATTGACATAAGGAATGAGTTCCATTATCTTCTTATCCAATGCAAGTGTCTTGTTTTGGAATATCGGAACGAGCGAATTTATGTATGCAACATCTTGATTATCAACCTTTTTAGACTGAGCAAGAGCCAATGTCGCTTGTACATCATTTGGTGCAATCACTAATATTTTCTGAAATACTTCCTTTGCTTTTTCGGTATCGCCGATACGCTGATAATACTCCGCCAATAGCTGATAATGCGAAACGTCCGAAGGGTCGCTGTCTATAAGTTTTTGTAATTCTTTGGCTGCTTTTTTGCTGTCGTCCAACACAAGATAAAGCGAGTGTTTTTGTCGAGCGATACTCTCTTGCACGCCAGTTCGTTTTTCGAGTGCATCAAAAGCCTTTATCGCTTCTTTGGCATCGCCAGCAAGGCCGAGCAAATACGCCCATTGCATATAGTTGTCGTAATTGTCGGGTGTTAGCTTCACGAGTTGGCCATAAATATCAGCGGCTTCTCGGTTCTTTCCATATTTTTGATAAATATCGGCGAGCAGTACTTTGTACCAAGGATTTTGAGCATTGAGCGCAATAGCCGTTTTTATCAAATCCAAGGCTTTATCGTTGCGTTTGCTTAGGCAATATAGGCGAGCCAATTGATACATCGTTGCATCGTTTTTGCTATCTACATCAAGTATTGCTTTATAAATACCTTCGGCTTTTTCGCTATCACCTGACATTTGAGCAGCGTAGCCTTCCAAATATTTGGTTTCTAGCTTTATGTCAGCTTCTGACATACGACTTTTTTGCGCAAAGCAAACAGCATTGATAGCCATCGAGCAAAACAAGATGAGCGCAAAAGAATAATATTTAGGTAGTTTATCCATGTTGAGGATATAACGTTGTTTTGTTTTAAAAAGTTTCTACAATGTCTTGAAAATAAAAGGGTTGTAAGTAACTTGAAAATAATAACTTGGCGTTGTCGCTACTATTTTAAACTTATACTTCGCCATACTTTCAGCCCGATGCGCTGCATCGAACTTCAAATTTGGCTCGTCTAAGTCTAAAATACTACACTCAACTTTGCCAATTTATTATCTAATCGTTACTAACCCGAATATTTAGAATAATCGCCAATGCTAATTTCAGTCTTTCGACCTTGATATTCAACGAAATTTCCAATCATAGAATTGTGCAAACTCGCATCTGTTATGATGGTATCGTTCTGAATCACGCTATTGCTAATCACCGAATGTTCTATGATTGAGTTGTCGCCAACCGAAACATACGGCCCGATAACCGAATTTTTTATAGAAGCACCTTTGCCAATATACGAAGGCTGTATGATAACCGAATTGTCAATATTTGCCGATTCGGGAATTATCTCCAAGCCATTGTTATGCTCCAGTATTCTCTGATTGGTATAGATTACCGTTTCTTTGTTGCCACAATCGAGCCATTCTTCTATCGAAGCGGTACGGAATTTTCTACCTTGCGAAAGCAAAATTTCTAGACCTGATGTCAACTGATATTCGCCCTTTACTTTGATGTCGTTATCCAACACATATTGCAATGCGCTACGATAGGCTTCGCCTTCTTTTATATAATAAATACCAACCATAGCCAAGTCAGAAACAAAGGTCGGCGATTTTTCATAAAATGCTGTAACATATTGATTATCATCGAGTTGCACGACGCCAAATGCCGATGGATCTTCTACTTTTTGAATCCAAATACAACCATCTTCGCTGGCGTCAAAATTAAAATCGGTCTTAAATAAAGTATCTGCTAATGCAATCATGCAAGGGCCAGTCATACTTTCGGCGGCACATAACAAAGCGTGCGCACTTCCTTTCGGAAAATCTTGATAATAAATACTGCCCTTTGCACCAATCTCTTCCGCAATACGGACGAGTTCTAGCTCTGCAGCTTCACCAAATTGCCCAACAATATAAGCCACTTCCGTAATCTGTCCATCAAAGCCTTTTGCCAAATCTTCGACCAAACGTTGTACAATCGGCTTGCCAGCAACAGCAACCAACGGTTTCGGAATCGTAAGTGTATGCGGACGCAAACGCGAACCTTTTCCCGCCATGGGAATAATTATTTTCATAAAATAATTTTTAAGTAATTTTGTATAGTGCTTCCAATTGTTAATTGGATGATGTTGCGTTTGTATTTACGGTCAATTATCAATTGACCCCACGCAAATTCCTATTTAGTGCCTGTACTACCAAATCCACCTGCGCCACGCGCTGTATCAGAAAGTTCGGTTGCGGCTTCCCATTCTATACGTGTGACTTTGGCCAAGACCATTTGTGCTACGCGCTCGTTGGGTTCTATTGTTTGTGTTTCGTTAGAGAGATTGACCAATATTACTTTTAGCTCGCCTCTATAATCACTATCAATAGTGCCAGGAGCGTTCACCATACCCAATCCTTTTTTGGCTGCCAAGCCACTGCGCGGACGTACTTGCACTTCATAACCCTCTGGAATCTCAATATACAATCCAGTTGGAATCATATAACGTTCAAGCGGGCCTAATGTGATGGCTTCGCTAATATTTGCGCGCATATCCATACCTGCGCTACCACTTGTTTCGTATTGAGGCAAAGCATTTTGCGACTTATTGATAATCTTGACTGTCATATATATACGTGTATTTTAAATCATAAAGCCCGCAAAAGTAACCTAATACAATTAATTATTTTAGCATAACGTATTATTTTACATTCTGTTAATGTCGCATTACTTGTTTTTTGCTACAATAAGTGTAAATTTTCACTTATTTAAAAAAAAAGAAGCAGACTATATACATAAGTAGTCGGTCATTTTAATTCTTTTCGTAACTTTGCGAGTTATTTAAAAAACTGATTTTTTTAGGGTATCAATTCAATGGATTTAATAGAGCAATTAAAAAGTGGAAGTTTGCCAAAACACATTGCGGTCATTATGGATGGCAATGGAAGATGGGCAAAAGAGCGCGGTTTTGCCGAGCGTATCTTTGGGCATCGTAATGCCTTAAAAGCAGTTCGAGAAGTTACTGAAGGTTGCGCTGCACTTGGTGTTCGTTATTTGACACTCTATGCCTTTTCGACAGAAAATTGGAGCCGACCCAAAGCAGAAGTTGATGGCTTGATGACCTTACTCATCAAGACTACAAAAGACGAGTTGCCGACACTCCAAAAAAACAATGTTCGTTTAGATACCATCGGAGATATACAAAGTTTGCCGAAAAGCACACAAGCAGAATTACAGAGTGCTATAGACGCTACAAAAAACAATACAGGTTTGACCTTGATATTGGCCTTGAGTTATAGTGGCAAATGGGACATCGTGAACACAACTCGAAAAATTGCAGCAGCAGTGCAGCAAGGCGAATTGGATATAAATGACATCACGGAAGATCTTTTTGAACGCTACCTCGATACCGAAGGCATCAATAATCCAGACTTGATGATTCGTACTGGCGGCGATCACCGCATCAGTAATTTTTTGCTTTGGCAATTGGCTTACGCAGAGTTGTACTTCATGGAAGACGTATATTGGCCAGATTTTCGTCGCGAGCATCTCTACCAAGCTATACAAGAGTATCAGACACGCGAACGACGTTTTGGAAAAACGAGTGAGCAGATAAAAAAAGATGCACTATCTAAATAAATAGCATCGCAATCCATACAACGTTTTCTTGAAAACTAAACCCTTTGCTAAGTAACTTGTAAAGAATATTTAATTAGAAATAAAAAAACATTAATTTTTAAATAAATATAAAATACTAATAATCAAGTATTTATAATTTATTAAATATTGATTTTAAAATATAAACATACTAACACTTTTTTATAAATTAGGGAAAATACGAATGCGTAACAAAATATTATTCAGTATTGTAGCAATAATCATGCTGGCCGCAGCGCCGCAACAAATTTTTGCACAAGTAGCAAATGAGACCAAAACAGAAAACGATGCCCAACAGTTCGAGGTAGGCGGCATAAAAGTAAGTGGCGCTCAATTCAGCGATGAAAATGCGTTGATAGCTGTTACAGGTTTAAAAGTCGGACAAAAAATTCGTATTCCAGGCATCGACATTCCGAAGGCCATTAAAAGCCTCTGGAAACTCAAGTTGTTTACGGACGTACAGATCATAAAAGAAAAAACAATCGGCGATGTTATCTTTTTAGAAATCGTGGTGCAAGAGCGTCCGCGATACATCAAGCACTCTTTCAGTTCATTGAAAAAAAGCTACCACGACGATGTGAACGCTATCATCAATCGCCATTTGGTAAAAGGAAGTATCATCACAGAAAACACAAAAGCGGAGGTAACAAGAGCCATTCGTAAGTTTTTTGTCGAAAAAGGCTACCTCGATGTAAAAATCAACATCCAAGAATTGCCCGAAACTTCTTCTATAAACTCCGTTCGCTTGGTATTTGACATCGATCGTGCTGCACGTGTAAAAGTACAAGACATTACTTTTGTCGGCAACGATAATATCTCGAAGCGCAAGCTCCAAAAGAAAATGGACAAAACCAAGCGCAAAATCAAGATTTTCTCTTCTTCAAAATTAGTTCAAAAAGATTATGATGAAGACAAAAAATCTATCTTGAAATACTACAATAAGTTAGGTTTCCGCGATGCCGAAATCCTGAAAGATTCTATTTGGCGCGAAAAAGATGGTGATTTGCGTATCAGTATGAACATTAACGAAGGTAGAAAATATTATTTCCGCAACATTGTCTGGAAAGGCAACTCGATATACGAAACGTCTATGCTCGATCGCGTATTGGGCATCAAGCAAGGCGATATTTATAACCAAGAACTACTCGAAACACGTCTTCGTTATAGCCAAGACAGCCGTGACATTAGTTCTCTTTACATGGACAATGGCTATTTGTTTTTTAACGTAGAGCCAACCGAAGTTGCCATCGAAAAAGACAGTATCGACATTGAGATGCGTATGTTTGAAGGCCCACAAGCCATCATCGACAAGGTCGTGATAAAAGGAAATGATCGCACGCACGAACACGTAATCCGTCGTGAATTGCGTACACGTCCAGGTCAGAAATTTAGCCGTGCAGACATTATTCGTTCTCAGCGCGAAATCGTGAATTTGGGATATTTCAATCCAGAAAAATTAGGTATCAATACGCCCGTAAATCCACAACGTGGAACCGTGGACATTGAGTACAACGTAGAGGAAAAACCTTCGGATCAGTTAGAACTTTCGGCAGGTTGGGGCGGTTACTCGCGTGGTGTGATTGGTACACTCGGTGTGTCGTTCAATAACTTTTCGATGCGAAACATCAAAAATCGCTCTACTTGGAGTCCATTGCCACAAGGCGACGGCCAAAAGCTATCATTGCGAGCGCAAACCAACGGTAAATATTATCAGTCATATAATATGTCATTTACAGAGCCTTGGTTGGGTGGTAAAAAACCAACATCGTTCTCGACTGGTGCATATTACACTGCTTTGGATCAAGCGGTATATATTCAAGGTGGAAATAAAATCACGCAAGCAGGTATCAATGCCTCTATCGGTAAGCGTCTGAAGCGCCCTGATGATAACTTTATATCTCGTACTGAATTAGACCTAAAATTATTTGGCTTATCGAATTACGTCATTGGTGGTATTCCGATTTCAGATGGTAAATTTTATGATTTTGCCTTGCGTCAGACATTCGCTCGTTCTACCGTAAATGATCCATTGTTCCCAC
This sequence comes from Saprospirales bacterium, assembly GCA_043764975.1. Classification (GTDB taxonomy): domain Bacteria; phylum Bacteroidota; class Bacteroidia; order Chitinophagales; family Saprospiraceae; genus JAYUJV01. The sequence continues at coordinate 8,257 of JAYUJV010000601.1, read as the reverse complement.
GCGAAGGTTCCAACTTCTCTTTATCGGCAGCATTTACATTGCCATATTCATTGTTAGGTGGCAAAGCCGCGACATTGACGGAAGCTAAAGAAAAATTCAAGTTTTTGGAATACCACAAATGGCGTTTCAATGCCGAATGGTACACGAGTTTAGTTGGCAAGTTGGTCTTGAAAAGTTATACAAAATTTGGATATTTAGGTTATTACAACGACGAAGTGGGTCGTGTGCCATTCAACCGATTTAAGTACGGTGGTAACGGACTCAATACTCAGCAATTTGGTAATATCGGTATCGACATCATTTCGGGTCGTGGATATACAGATGGTGCGAATGACTTTCCGTCGAATACAAACGGTTCTGCGGTATTTAACAAAATGGGTTTAGAACTTCGTTATCCAGTATCGCTCAATCCGCAATCTACGATTTTCGTATTGGCATTTGCTGAAGGCGGTAATGCCTACGCTAGTTTAAAAGATTTCAAGCCATTTGAGTTTAAACGTTCGGCTGGTTTAGGTGCGCGTGTATTCTTACCGATGTTTGGTATGTTAGGTTTTGACTATGGTATTGGCTTCGATAAAGGCATTGATTATAAAGGAAAATCTTTGAAAGACATTGGTACTTTTAATATCATATTAGGTTTTGAACCTGAATAAAAACATTTTTGATAGGAATCTGTTGTAATGTTCTCTATAATCTGACTTATTCTTCATTTTTATTATTGTGACATTACAAAAATAAAAATTTGGTACAAAATATGTAGATATATATTTCTATAATAATACCAATAGGAAAGCCCAAATATTTGAAAACATGATAACCACAATACAACTAATCAATCTAGATTATCTAGATATGATGAGCGAAGGTGACGTTGATATGAAAATAACAATGCTCGAAATGCTCATAGATGAAATTCCTGAAGAAATAGGAAAAATGGACGCACTCTTAGCCGCTCAAGATTGGAAAAACTTGAACGAGGTAAGCCATAAGCTAAAATCCACGCTCTCTTATGTCGGCGCGGATGTGATGACGAATGCAAATTCGAGCATAGATCAAGCAACCAAAGTCAGTCAGGGTTTAGATACCATTCCTGCGAATCTAAAGATTTTGAAAGAAAATCAACAGACTGTGATTAGCGAACTTCAAGAAGTCTTGAAATCGCTTTAAAATTATTTACAAGAAAAATTTTATTTTAATAAATAAAAGGCTTCATCTGGCACAATGCCGATGAAGCCTTTTTAGTTTTCCTACACACATACTTTAAATAAAAAATCCGTTTTAGATAAAGTATTGAAAACGTAAATTTTATCAATTTTATTGGTTCAACTCCTATAATAAGGAAAGTATATGCGTATAAAATCAATGTGTCGATCCTATGGAGCTTTGATGGTCTTGGTTGCTAATTATAAGCTACCGATATATCATGCCTAACGGCATTTTCAATGTATTCAATGCCGTTAGGCATGGCATGTCGGTAAAAAAGCACAACTCTCCATGTGTTTTTAAACTCCGTAGGAGTGACACTTTTTAAAACATATTAAATTCCTTATTATAGGAGTTGGACTTTTTTATTTTGTGAATAAAAGCCTTATTAACGTGCCACTACAAAGCGTTTTGTGATTAGCTGAGCACCTTTTTTGATTTGTAAAAAATAAATGCCACTTGGGAAATCATCTACATCAATACTCAATTCGGGCGAAGTACCGTAATTGAAATTACGCATTACGCTGCCAGTTTGATTCAAGATTCGAGCCGATACCTCCGCTGAAAGTTTTGCTTCTGGGATAACGATATTGATATAATCAATACTTGGATTCGGATAAATCTGCACATCATCTTCTGCGATGATATTGGCGCGCACGCTTGGTGTATTGGTATCTAAACCATTTTCTCTAAACGCATTTTTACCAACCAATATTTGCAAAGCATAACATACATTGGCATCAAAAGCACCATTATAACCCATTATTTTTATTTTGTAAGCTCCAATAGTTGTCGAGTTGTATCGGATAAGTTCATCTTTAGTACCTATTTGTTCTGACGTAGCCACTTGGCGACCATCTGGGCCATATAGTTTTATGTCATAATCGGCAGGTAAACCTGTCAATGTTATTTTTATATTTGGTTGGTCTATCGCATTGTTGAACACGAACCAATCTATATCGCCACGTATGCCGATGAGTGCGTTAGTGGTGGCATTGGCAGCTATTTTTTTAGCTGTAATAGAGGTATTATTACTCTCAAAAAGGTCATTGCAACTATTGGTACTCAACAAAGTTTTGAATGTAGCAATGATAGAGTAAGCACTGCTACTGGTTGCACTACAATTCGATTTTATTTGATAAAAATATTGCGTATTGGGCAAAAGGTTAGTGAGCGTAGCTGTTCGTGTATTTATATTACTGACAGTTGTCCAAGTACTTGCGGTTGCTGTTTTGTACTGAACGGTATAAAGTTGTGTGTTCGACAAATCTCCCCACGATAGTTGTGCGCCGTTCGTCGTTGCGTTCGAGGCTGTCAAAGCCGCAGGAATATTGCAAACCGAAGCAGCCGATAAGGTCGTAAATGATTTTATAGCCGAAAAAGAACTCGATAAAGCACTACTGCAATTAGTACGAATTTGATAATCATATTTTGTATTAGCATTTAGATTCGTAAGCGTATAGATGGACGTATTGTTCACGATAATAGACGACCAAGTTGAGCTTGCGCTTGGTTTGTATTGCAATAAATAACTTGACGCGCCATAAACAGCATCCCATGAAATAGTTGTACTGGTTTCATACACAAATTGCGAGTTTGTGTTGTTCGGAATAGCGCATACAGAAGGCGTTGTAGAACCAGACCCACAAGCACTCGAAGTTGCCAAAGCTGCGCGCGGTCCACCAGGAGCCAAAATTGCTTGCATACGCAATCGCTGTCCGTTCGTGAACATACTCATACAAGCATCATTCGTGTAATCCATATAATTCATGAACATATCGCCCATAGAGCCATTTGTGCATGACGAACTGGGGAAAGAGGGACAGCCGTAGTTCTCAACACCTTGGTTTGGCGTGTCTGACACCAAGTCTGAACCCGTGCAATTGTCGTCGTCGCCCCAAATGTGATAAAGATTAAGCCAGTGACCAACTTCATGTGTAGCCGTTCGTCCACCATTAAATGGTGTAGCAGCTGTGCCAACTGTTCCGAAATAACGATAACCAATCACGACCCCATCAGTTGCTGCTGTGCCGCCAGGATATTGTGCATAGCCCAAAATTCCAGATTGAGTGCCAGCAACGACGTTTGGTACAACCCATATATTGAGGTATTGGTCGCGATTCCAAGCATCACGGCCACCCATTGAGTTGTATTTGGCGTCATCGTTATAGACATCAAAAGCAGTTTTGGCAGTATAAGTACGCGTGATGCCAGTAGTAGCATTTCCGTTTGGATCTTTTGATGCCAAGCAAAACTGAATACCATTATCTGCTGCAAAAGGCTGAAAACCTGTTGGTGTATTCGCAAAATTTGGATTTAATTTCTGAAAATCTGCATTGAGGACTGCCATTTGAGATAGCACTTGTGCATCGGTGATGTTTTGCAACGTAGAATTGTAGAGTACGTGTACCACAACTGGGATATTATAGATAGCACCACGACTTTTGATGCCGCCATTTGCTTTTACGAAAGCAGCCGTCAAGACTTCTATTTGCTTTCGCGTTTCTTTTATGCTTGGGTCTTTTTCTATCATGTTTTGCAAATGCTCATGCGTTTTGCAATTGCGTTGAGCCTTCACAGATAGCGGCGCGAAGAAAAATAGATTTACTAAAATAGTAAATAAAATAGTTGATGTGGAATATCTATTCATAATAATATCGTTTGTTTTGATTACTTACGTAAAGTAACATGATATTTAACGAATAAACATTACAGTATTTATTGTTTATGTGACATAGTTAAATTTTTTATTATTAATAAATTATTATTTTATTAAAAATATTATTAACAAAAAAGTAATTTTATTATTTTTATAAAATATTAATTATCAGTTATTTATAAAAATATTATTAAAATAAGAATCAATTACTAGCTTTTTTATCTACTAAAATTCTTTTGTCTTTGTTGGCGATTTCCCATGCCGTAAAAAATGCTAATTGCGCTCTTTTTGCCATCATTTCAAAATTTATTTTATCAATAGTGTCCGTTGGTCGATGATAATCGGCGTGCGTGCCGTTAAAATAAAAAATAGCAGGAATCCCTTTCTCTGCAAAGTTGTAATGATCCGAACGATAGTAGTATCTATTCGGGTCACTTTCTGCATTGTAGGTAAAATCCAAGTTCATTTTAGTATGGACAGTATTCATTTGCTCATTTATGTTGTGTAGTTCACTACTCAAGCGATCCGCACCAATGACATATATGTAGTTAGGATTGTCTTTATGCGCATCGTCTATACGGCCAACCATGTCTATATTGATGTCCACGACCGTGTTTTCTAAAGGGAAAATAGGAAAATGAGTATAATAATTAGAACCCAACAAGCCTTTTTCTTCGCCAGTGACCGTCATGCACAAAACGCTTCGGCGTGTACCCGCGCCTTTTTTCTTTGCTTCCGCAAATGCTTCTGCAATTTCTAAAACCGAACTTGTGCCAGAGCCATCATCGTCAGCACCCCTGAATATTTCTTCTCCTTTTTTACCCAAATGATCGTAATGCGCCGTGACGACCACGATTTCTTTTTTCAAAATCGGATCCGAACCTTCTATGAATCCAAGTACGTTGGCGCCGATTATCCTTTTTTCTTCTTTTTGCTGCACGATGTTCATCTCGGTACGCAGCCGTGCATAGTCAGGCTTGCCAGTTTTTTTTATGGCTTCGCGAATACGCACCACTTTCTTGAACTTTCGCCCAATAATCGCCTTTGCCATATCGGTAGAAATAAAAGCATGATTGGCATAAGTTGTTTCTGTTTTGTCTGCATCACTCAGCAAAAGGCGTGAGCCGATGAGGAAATTGCGCAAACGACCAATGTTTTTGGCCAAATCCGCATCTATGAACAACACCATTTCAACGCCATGTCGCTTCGCTGTTTCTAATTTTTTATGATAATTATTACTCCAACCCGAAGGCGTAGTCGTGCCAGTGATGTACGAAATGCCACTTTTGTCCACAGGTTCGTCTTGGTAAATCATAATCACTTTTCCTTTCACGTCGCAATCTCGATAATCGCTATATTTTTCGTCGTCGATGCCATAACCTAAAAACACAACTTTGCGCGTATCGAGTTGAGGTTTGTTTTGGCATAAGGTGCTGTACGAATAAAAATCCCACAAGTAGCGATACTGTTTTTCTTTTATGGTCATACTTGTATTTTCCCAACCATGAGATACGAAAAGGATGTTTTGAAAATAAGCATTGTTTTTTACTTTTGGCAACTTCAAGCGTTCGAACTGGCTTGCAATGTAGCGTGCGGCCACCAAATTGCCCTCAGTACCAGTTTCACGTCCCGCGCAAGAGTCGGATGTCAGCACCGTCAAGTGCGCGCGCAAATCGTTTGGCGTAATGGTTTCTGCAAAATCCGCTGCCTTATATATATTGTCTTGCGCTTTCGCTAAAAACATACAAAACACGAGTAAAAGTAAACTTATTTTTATTTTCAACATTTTAATAAAAAGGCATTAATGACGTTAAAAGTTGTTTTTATTTTATTTATAAAATATTGATAATTAAGCATTTATAAACAAAATGATATTTTAAAACAGTTGTTGTCTAAAATCTGTTTTACACCACAATCTGTAACTTAGCAAATTTGAGCATAATCCGCTTCTCTGGCTCTTCGGTCAAGGCAAATAAAATAGTGGCTACACGATTGTCGTTTGCGCCATCAATTTTTGTGACTTTGCCTTCGCCGAATTTCATGTGCAACACGCTCATACCTTCTTGTATTTGATCCGAAGGGCTCACCACAAAATTGACAGGATCTATAATTGGCTTGTTCGCCAAAGATCGTATTGGTCTAAAATTACCCGTCAGTTTGGTGCGTTGCTCGTCTATAACCACGCTATTGCCTTTTGGCACAGAAAGCATACCACCATCAAGGTTCATGAAATTGATTTCTTCTATGAATCGGCTCATCGGATTATAAACCATCTTGCCATAGCGATTGCGACTGGCGGCGTAACTAAGCGTCAGATACTCTTCGGCGCGCGTGATGGCTACATAAAATAAGCGACGCTCCTCGTCAATGCCATCAAGCGACTCTTGCGCCATGAACGAAGGAAAAATATTTTCCTCCAAACCGACCACAAACACCGACCTAAATTCAAGACCTTTGGCGGCGTGCGTGGACATCAAAACAACCTTGTCGTCATCTTCCTTTTTATCGTCGGCATCCGTAAAGAGCGCAATGTTTTGCAAGTACGAAGACAGCGATTTATCGTCTGTCAAATCTTGACCTTCTATCACTTCATCGTTATCGATGAAGTCTTTTATACCGTCCAAAAGAGCTGTTACGTTTTCGAGTCGTCCCATGCCTTCGTCAGTTTTGTCTTCTTTGAGCAAATCCAATAGTTTCGATTGGCGAGCCACATAAGCAGCCGTTTCGTAGGCATTGTGCTTGTCATTGTATTGCTGAAAAGTACGAATCAAGGCCATGAAATCATTTACGCCTTTGCGAGCAGCGGTCGAAAGCACGACTTCGCCCAGACATTCGTACATAGTCCGCTGATTTGCGCCTGCAAATTCACTTATTTTTTCGATGGTGCTATCGCCAAGTCCTCTACGTGGGTAATTGATGACGCGACGAAGCGCTTCTTCATCCCTCGGATTCACGATGAGGCGCAAATAGGCGATAAGGTCTTTTACTTCCTTACGCTGATAAAACGACATACCGCCAAATACGCGATATGCAATATTGTAACGACGTAAATACTCCTCAAACACGCGCGATTGCGCATTGGTGCGATACAAAATCGCGATGTCTTTATTATAAAGGTGATCTCTATTTTTTTGCTCAATAATCAAATCCGCCACGCGTTTACCTTCTTCGGTATCGGTCATGGTTTTGAGTAGTTTTATTTTATTACCACCTGGCTTGTCCGTCCAAATTTCTTTTTTTATCTGATTTTTATTGTGACCAATAATGTCATTGGCGGCTTGTACTATAAAGTTAGTGGAACGATAATTTTGCTCCAACTTAAAGGTTTTCATGTTTTTGAAATCCTTTTCGAGGTACAAAATATTATCTATCGTCGCACCACGAAAGCCATAAATACTTTGCGCATCATCGCCTACCACGCAAATATTGCGAGGACTATTTTCATAATTGACCAGTTTTTTGATAATCGAATATTGCAAAAAATTGGTATCTTGAAACTCATCTACTAATATGTACTTGAATTTTGCCCTGTATTTATCCAAAACCTCAGGTTTTTCTTGGAATAGGCGAAACAATTGATACAACAAATCATCGAAATCCATAGCGCCGCTGCGTTGGCAACGCGACACGTATTCCTGATATATTTTATGTATAAATGGACGCTTGGCAGCACGATCGGCGGAAAGTAAACTCTCGTCATTGGCATATACGCGCGGCGTGATGAGGTTGTTTTTCGAGAGCGAAATTTTACTCTTTATCGTGTTGGTGTTATAAACCGTTTTATCGAGGTTCATTTCTTTTATGATGGCATTGAGGACACTCGTGGTATCGTCCGAATCATAAATCGTGAAATTAGAGGGGAAGCCGATGTGTTGTGCTTCTGAGCGCAACAAACGCGCAAAGATAGAGTGAAACGTGCCAGCATATACATAATTGGCGCGCGAGCCAACCACTTTTGCAATACGCTCTTTCATTTCTTTTGCAGACTTATTGGTGAACGTGAGCGACAAAATCTCGAATGGCGCTACGCCAGATTCTATAATATGTGCAATGCGATACGTCAAAACACGCGTTTTGCCTGAGCCTGGGCCTGCAATAACCAACACTGGGCCATCGGTTTGGGTTACGGCATTGCGTTGAACGGTATTGAGTTCGTCTAAGTAGTTTTTCATCTGAATGTTTATAGTTATCAATCGCTTTTATTACTTACTAAATCATAGGGCAAAAAAACGGAAAAATATTGACATATCGTAATAAATTCTTATTTTTAAAATAATATTTGTTTTAAAATAATTTATTAATAAAATAAAAAATAATAAAATATGAAATCTAATACAGATATTTGCATCAATGTTTAAAACTGGAGAATATATTTTTGTACATTTGTTCAGAAAT
>JAYUJV010000600.1:0-1840 GCA_043764975.1 Saprospirales bacterium | reverse complement strand
GAACAAAGTTCTGCTGTCTTTTAAAAGTAGCCCGTAGGGGAGTCGAACCCCTCCTACCTGGATGAAAACCAGGCGTCCTAACCGATAGACGAACGGGCCATATAATTGGCATGTAGCTCTTTTCTTAAAAAGCGATGCAAAGATAGCAGGACTTTTTGTTATATCCAACTGTTTGCCGAAAAAAATGATACATATTTTTTGTAATATCTATAAAATATTGAGTAACAGACACTAAAAAGTTTAGTATTTAAAATAATTGTTATTTAATTTGCTTTTTTAGCACGAAAGTTGTTATATTTGTAGTAACAAAAATCCGTCTCCCATGACCACCAACCTAAAATTGAGCATAACAATGCTCATTAGCCTTTGGGCTATCACTATGTCTGCGCAACATATTGCGACGACTTTACCTTTTGGTTTTGAACAATCACTTGTGAGCATCGAACCGCAAACAATACCTGATTTAGACTGGAAAAAAATTAGATCTGAAGATGAGCATGCGTCTTTTGACATTCGTTTTGCAGCACCTCAACGTGTCGATATTTCTACTGAAAAAAATGGCACGTGGTCTATCTCCGAAGATCAGCGAATCTGGCGACACCATATAAAGGCAGAAACTGGAAAAGGTATTTCTGCTATGCTTTCAAATATCAAGATGGCAGATGAAGCAATTTTATTTGCTTATGATGTTGATAAAAAGCATTTGTTTGGGCCATATTCTGCCGAGCAGCTCAATGAGGCGAAATCGTTTATAGTTGGTATTTTGTCTGGCAAAGACATGATTTTAGAAATTGATGAACCGAATTCAACGATTCAAAAAAGTAGTTTTGAGATAAAACGCATAGATATTGCTTACAAAAATGAGCAAAGTTTTATGGATCCAAGTGAATTGGCAGAGCGTGGTTTTGGTGACGCGCTCAGTTGTCACATCAATGCCAATTGCCCCGATGGCGACAATTGGAACAACGAAAAACGTGGCGTTTGCCGCGTTATGATGGTGCTTGAAGAAGGTTTTGGTTGGTGCACAGGTACGTTGATGAACAATGCCCGACAAGACGGAAAACCGTATATCTTGACGGCATATCATTGTCAAGATGGTTATACGCCGATTTGGGATATGTGGCGTTTTGATTTTGGTTTTGAAGCTATTGCTTGCACTACGCCAACGACTGCGCCAACTTTCAAATCTATGACTGGTTGTTACATCAGAGCAGGTCGCCAAGCCAATGATTTATTGCTTTTGGAACTTGACGATGCGATTCCGAAAAGCTATAATTTGTATTTTAATGGTTGGGATAGACAGCAAACAGTACCAACGGCAACAGTGTCACTACATCACCCAAAAGGAGATTTAAAAAAGATAACTTATGATACTCAAAATTCGACGAGTATTTTCAATCAACCAATAGGTTGGAACAATAATGTGAGTACGCCAATTGGCAATCATTTTGTGGTATATCCGAACAAAGGTACATTGCAAGTTGGTTCGTCTGGTTGCGCGCTTTTCGATTCAAATAAACGGGTAGTTGCTACGTTGCATGGTGGTAATTTTAGTGGGTGTTCAGTCGATAATGCCTATTATAGCCGCTTTGCGATAAGCTGGAATCAAGGCTCAAACAAAAATGCACGCTTGCGCGAATGGCTCGATCCTGACAGTACGGCGGTATTGACCGTGAATGGTGCGAATCAATCGAGTTTGGTCAATAATATTAGCGGTCGTGTGCGAACGCAAGCGAATATGGGCATTGGTTTGGTAAATGTAAAATTGCTTTCAAGGTTTGTAAAAGATAGCGTAATGACTGACTCATCAGGTGTTTATACATTTAATATTCCGAGATAT
>JAYUJV010000599.1:0-1850 GCA_043764975.1 Saprospirales bacterium | reverse complement strand
TGTTTTACGAATTTAAAGGATTCAAACCAGTAGTACATCCGAGTAGTTTTGTGCATCCGCAAGCAGCTGTGACTGGCAATGTCGTGATTGGTAAAGATGTTTATATTGGCCCAGGTGCGGCATTGCGCGGCGATTGGGGCGGCATCGTAATCGAAGATGGCTGTAATGTGCAAGAAAACTGTACGTTACACACATTCCCAGGCGTAACCATGACCCTCATGGCAGGTGCGCATATCGGACATGGCGCCATTATACATGGTGCAACGGTTGGGCGCAATGTGCTGATAGGCATGAATAGTGTTTTGATGGACAATGCCGTGATTGGCGACGAGAGTATAGTGGGTGCGTTGTGTTTTGTGAAAGCCGAGGAGCAGATTCCGCCAAGGAGTTTGGTGGTCGGTAATCCTGGCAAAATAATCAAAACCGTGAGTGATGAAATGTTGGCTTGGAAAACCAAAGGCACAAAACTCTACCAATTGTTACCTGCCGAATGTAAAGCAACGTTGCGCCCTTGCGAACCACTAACCGAAATGCCAAACGACAGGCCAACGCAAGAGTCTTTGTTTGAGGTATGGAAGGTCGTGAATCGTGATTAGGGGAAATCGTGAGTCGGGGAAGTCGAAAATCGAGAATCGAAAGTCGAGAGAGCAGTTTACGAGTCAGTTTACGGTTTTCCACTTTCGATTAGCAACTCTCGATTAGTCATTTTCGACTCTCGATTTTCCACTTTCGATTAGCAACTCTCGATTTTCGTCTTTCGACTCTCGATTTTCCACTCTCGATTAGCTACTCTCGATTAGAAACTCTCGATTTTCGACGCTCGATTAGAAACTCTCGGCATTCAAAACCATCTCCTCATAACTCAGCACCGTATCAAAACCCTTACTTTTGCAATACGCCATCGTTTCGGTAGCCGAGCGATTAGAGCTCAAAAGCACAAAATCGCCACCCCATGCACCAAGCGATTTTACCGAACCCCAATAGTCCCAAAAGTATAAATTTTTTACTTTCGGAAGCTGTAGAAGTGAAGATAAAAGTGTTTCGTGTTCGTTTATAATGATTTCAAAATCAATGAGTTGTGTCGATTTTGTCATGGCAATCGTCAATGCGCTTACCTCGTCAATGAACGAAGGGTTTAGGCTTATTTTTTCTTTATAATGTCGGATGCCGTCGCGGCTATTTTGCTTTTTACCGAGGTAAACGAAGTATAATTGCGAACAAAAATCTGGTCGAAAATCAACGCTTTCATACACTTGCGTTTGTCCATCTCGACGATACAAAATTGGCTCGTCGCAAGCCGCACAAGCGATGTCGTAACCTGAGCCGCCCATGCTTTCAGCCAACACTCGAAACGGATCCACGCGGCCAAACGTAGAAATACCGTGTATCAAAGTAGAACTACTACCCAAACCCCAATATCTCGGAAATTCTAAATAGGTGCTGCAATGGTACGCCAATTCGGGATTCATAAACGTTGGATTTTGAGCAAAAACAGCCCTTAAAATGCCCGACAATGTATCTGCTACTTGTGGAATCGTACAAGCCTTAATCTCAAAATTTTGATGCCCAAAAATACCCTCGAACCAGCGATCATGCTCGTGGTCGTAGCTTTTCCAATAGACAGCCGGCGTATCGTGAGCAGATGTTTCCACACGTAAATTTTGCCCCAATTGGGTCGGCACAGCAAGTGCTAACGCACCATCTAATACAAAATATTCGCCACTGAGCAATAATTTTCCGTTGGAATGTATGGTCATTTATTATAGAAATAGTAAAAAATTAGGCATTAGTCAAGCATACCATAAATTATATGTTTAACAAATTTGTCGTTTCAATTAGCAATAGACAAT
>JAYUJV010000598.1:0-4906 GCA_043764975.1 Saprospirales bacterium | reverse complement strand
TTCATCAAGGTCATCGCTACTTCGTATGGGCCTTCTTGTTCGCCTTCATAAACGAGTTCTACTTTGCCCGTGATGGCTGGCACGATGCCCCAAAAATCCGTAATACGAGCAGTCGATTTTTTTTCTCCACTCAATATCATGCGACGTTCGGCCGCACTGACTAGGTTTTCGTAAGCAGAAATGCTCAAACGAGCCGAAACGCCACTACTTTCGTCAATATATTCGGATTCGCGAGCCTCAAAAGCAATTTCTTCTATCAAGCGAGCCAAAATATCTGGAATTGTGATGGCTTTTCGCTGATCTTCGGTCAAACGTGCTTCTTGCTTCGTAATCGTCATTGAATCCTCCACATTTTCTGGATAATGCGTCAGAATCTGACTTTCGATACGGTCTTTCAATGGCGTAATGATACTACCACGATTGGTATAATCTTCTGGATTGGCCGTGAATACAAACTGCACATCCATTGGCAAACGCATCTTGAAACCACGAATTTGAATGTCGCCTTCTTGCAACGCATTGAAAAGCGAAACTTGGATTCTGGCTTGCAAATCGGGCAATTCGTTTATCACGAAAATACAACGATTGGCACGCGGCAACAAACCGTAATGAATCACACGCTCATCTGAATAAGGCAATTTTAGTGCCGCAGCTTTTATCGGATCCACATCGCCAACTAAGTCAGCAACGCTCACATCTGGCGTGGCGAGTTTTTCGATAAATCGTTCATCGCGGTGCAACCAAGTAATCGGTGTTTTATCGCCATGTTCTGCTATTAAATCCAACGAATATCTCGAAATTGGCTTCAATGGATCATCATTTAGCTCACTTCCTGCTACGATTGGTATGTATTCGTCCAGTAAATGCACCATTTGGCGAGCGATACGTGTTTTGGCTTGACCACGCAAACCCAACAACAATATATTGTGTCGTGATAAAATTGCACGTTCCACATCTGGCAAAACGGTGTCATCAAAACCAATAATGCCTCTAAAAATCTTTTCTTTACTGCGTAATTTATCAATTAAATTCGCTCTCAATTCTTCTTTTATGGTTTTCATGACATAACCTGAGGCTTTCAATTCGCCCAAGTTTGTTGCTTTTTTTCCACTTTCATTTCCTCCAACCGAGGAAGCTGCTACTTTCGATTTCATCTATTTTTAACTATTTTATAAGCAATAATATTTAGAAAAGACCTCCCTAAATCCTAAGCCCCATCCCAACCTTCCCCAAAAGGGAAGGAGTAAATAAAGAGGGACTTTACCATCGTAGCATCAAACTTTTAAATGAATTAGTTTATTTTGCTAAATACTTTATACGATGCAAAGTACTTATGGAAAATTCAAATCATTACTATAACCTATTATTTTAATTTTCTTAATTCAAGGAAAACTACTTCTCCCACTTCCGCGTATTTATCATCGCTTTTGGATAATGTGCGCCAATTTTGACAGCATATTTTTCTTGTTCTGCAAAGCTAAGAGAATCTGGCTGATGAACCTTATCTTGAGGTATATTTTTTAACTCTGGACACCATAATTTTACATAATCACCATGTAAGTCATACATTTTCGCTTGACGCAAGATATTGAAGTAACGATTTTCGCGCGGATCGCTGCCGACACCAGCCACATAATTCCAATTGCCCCAATTGCTGCATGGGTCATAATCTATCAATACGCTTTCAAAATACTCGGCGCCCATTTGCCAATTGACGTGTAAATCCTTTACCAAAAACGAAGCGACATTTTGTCGGCCACGATTGCTCATAAAACCAGTCGAGTTCAGTTCGTGCATATTGGCATCAATGAATGGAATACCAGTTTTGCCGTCTGCCCAAATCTCGAACAAGCGATCATCGTTGCGCCATTTTGGATCGATTTCGCCCATTGGGCCTTCTTTAAAAAAGATTTTATTTCCGTATTTTTTACCCATGAGCCTAAAGAAGTCGCGCCAAAGTAGCTCGAAAATAACCCAATAAGTACTTTCATTGCCACCATGTTCTCTTTCAAAACGCATGACTTCATGGTATATTTGCTTTGGCGACAAGCAACCTTGCGCCAGCCAAGGCGAAAATTTAGTCGAATAATCGCCGCCAATCAAGCCGTTTCGAGTTTCTTTATACTTTTTTATATGTTTAGAATCCCAAAGATAATATTTTAATCGCTCAAGACCAGCCGTTTCGCCGCCTTTAAATTCGAGTGCGGCTTTTTCCTCTTTTATGATTGGCGTATGGCCAAAATCGGAAATCGTAGGCATCTCGCCCCAATCGTTTATAGCTGGACTTTTGGGAATCGAAGTTGGAACTTGCAATGGCGTTCTTACCTTAACTATTTTTTCAACTTCTTTTCTAAAATGCGTAAAAACATCGGGTGTGTATTTGACAGGAAAAGGTAAATCTTGTGTATGATACAACATTTTGCCGCGTGTATAACGCATTTCGACGCCAGTCGCCCACAATTTTTTTTCTAATTTGTCTTGCACATCGGATTCTTCTTGCGTGCGCTCGATGTTACAAAACACCCACGATGCTTTGTATTCAACGGTCATTTCGGCGAGAATATCTTCAGGAATACCGACTCGAACGAGCAAATTTGAGTTTAATTTTTTTAGGCTTGCTCTCAGATCTTCGACACACTCAATCATGAATTGTGCGCGGTGTTTTCCAGTTTTTGGAAAATCAAAATACTTCGTTGAGCCTTTGAACACGCGCTCATCGAATATAAAAACTGGGATTATTTGCTCTGCCATTTTGAGTGCTTCCGTCAAGGCTTCATTGTCGTGCAAACGAAGGTCTTGTCGAAACCACACGATACCACATTTATTCATATCAAGTTCTTTTTTAACGATTTTAACTAAATACTAAACACCTTTTGTTTTTAATTGTTCTAAATAGGTGCGCTTAATTGATAACAATTCGTAAGAAATTGTACATTTGCGAAGAATTATTTTTAAAATCAAATCTTTTATCTTTTTAATAAAAAATTATGAAACTTAATTTTCAATATTTAATGTTTTTGCTCGTTTTTGCTTGTTTTATGGCTTGTAATTCTAAAAATCCCAAAGATGAAGAATCCGCTTTATTGAAGTCCGTTATGTTAGTTCACGATGAAGTAATGCCCAAAATGGCCGATATTGCTAAAGCAGAAACGGATTTAGAAACGCTGAAAAAAGCAGAACCGAACAATGCAATTTACACCGAACAACTCCAAAAACTACAAACAGCCGAAGATTCAATGATGGATTGGATGGCCAATTTTAAAGAAGATTTCAAGGGCATGAGCCATGAAGACATCATGAAATATCTGACCATACAAAAGAAAATTGTAGATGACATGAAAATGAAAATCTTGACGCAACTAAAAGAAAGCCAAACTGTTTTACAACAAAAGAAATAAAGTTGGTTCTTATAATTTGTTTGTTTTGACAAAACCCTGTATTTTTTTCAATAATACGAAAGTAGAATTAATAATTTTGTTTTAATGCGAAT
This sequence comes from Saprospirales bacterium, assembly GCA_043764975.1. Classification (GTDB taxonomy): domain Bacteria; phylum Bacteroidota; class Bacteroidia; order Chitinophagales; family Saprospiraceae; genus JAYUJV01. The sequence goes on along the minus strand of JAYUJV010000598.1, from coordinate 1,416 downwards.
ATTGGGTTAAAAAGCCGTAGAACGGCGTCCTATTGGTAGTAGATATGTATTTTATTTAATTTTTTTAGGTGCAGAGCACCGTTCTCAAATAAAAATTGATTGAAATATATTTATAGTACGGTGCTCTGCACCTTGATATATACAAATTGATTGTTTTCTACCAAGAGTACGGTGCTCTGCACCTATTTTCCTTCGTTTAACACAATATTCGCATTTTTAATATTTCAATATAATTATGAATAACAAATTAATAGGAATACTCGCAGCTATCGCGCTTGGTGTGTGCATTTATTTTCTTGCATTTTCAACGCCAACACAAGCAGATTATTTGCCAATACTTGGCGAACGAGACTTTCAAAATGGAGATACCATATATGCTACTGTTCCAAAATTCAAGTTTATCAATCAAGATAGTGCGATTGTAACAGAAGCAGATTATGAAAATAAAGTTTATGTTGTCGATTTCTTTTTTACGCATTGTCCGACCATTTGCCCTAAAGTAACGAAGCAAATGTTGCGTGTTTACGATACTTTCAAGGACGAATCGCGTGTGATGTTGCTTTCGCATAGCATAGACGTAAAGCACGATACGGTCGGTCGCTTGCGTGAATATGCAAATGGCATCAGCATAAAAGCGCCAAAATGGAACATGGTTACTGGCGTGAAACAAGAGATATATGCGATTGCAAAAAGCTATTATAGTGTCGCGAAAGAAGATGCGGATTCGCCAGGCGGTTTCGATCACAGCGGTCGTTTGATATTGGTCGATGAAGCAAAACACATCCGAGCATTTTGTGATGGTACTAAACCCGAAGAGGTTGATTTATTTATGTTGCAAATGAAAATGTTGCTGAATGAAAAAGAAAAAAATCCTTATAAAAAGAGGTGAAATGTCAAAAATGTCAGTTAGTCATTATTGTCAGTTAGTCTTTGATAATTCAATTTTGGCTTCATTCATCACGCTTAATAACGTCGTCGAGGGTTTGAAACCTTGACGACGTTGGAAATAATATTTTATGTAAATATAATAATTAAAAATGAAATATATTATCGTTTTTGCCTTGTTTGCTAGTACTTTATTTTTTTCATGTCAAGAATCTACTTTTTCGCAAGGCGAACAAATCTATAATAAGGTATGTGGCCAATGCCACATGGAAGACGGTTCTGGCCTTGGAAAAAACATACCGCCGTTAGCAAATTCCGATTATTTGAAGGCCAATATGTCGAATTTGTCCTGTATCATTCGTCATGGTTTACAAGGCGAAATTGTAGTGAACGGCGTAACTTACAATCAGCAAATGCAAGGCGTAAAAGGATTGAGTGAAATCGAAATGGCCAATGTCATCAATTATTTGGACAATAAATGGGGCAACAAAGGCGAACCATTAAGCATGAAAGATGTTGTGAAAGCCTTAG
>JAYUJV010000597.1:0-1853 GCA_043764975.1 Saprospirales bacterium | reverse complement strand
TTGGCCTTCACATAATGCTTGGCGTGCAACTGCGTAAAAACTGGATCTTTATAGACACGATTCAGAAAATCTTGCGGCGAAACTTGCTTAAAACCCATATCTTTCAGGACTTCGAGCGCACCTTGTGCTACGCGACCAGTCCCCGTAAGCACGATTTTGAAAGGCGGAAAAATCGTTTCTTCATATTGCTTTATGGCCTCGCGATAATCGTGACAATCGCACAAACGCTTGAGATCAAAACTGCCAGTACGTTTGCCATACGTCCAGATGCCGTTGTGCGCGCCCACCATACCTGCATAATGCCCAAAGGCAATCAATCGTTCGCCTTTACTGTTCTTAATGGTCTCATAATCAATGAGATGTATATTTTTTTCAACAACGGCTTGCAACAATTTTTGGTTATAAGGTTGCGCTTTGATGGTGTGCGAAAAGAAAAAATAAGTTTTATTCGGAATCAAATCATCGATTTTTACTTCTTTTACGCCAAGTAATACATCGCAATTTTCCATTTCTTCGGCCACTCGGATGCCAGCACGACGATACTCCTCGTCGCTATAACAGCGTGTCGGCGAAGGTTGCACCACGATGTCCACATGATAAATTTCGGACAAATAATGACATTGTTTGGGCGTGAGCGGCACACGACTATCGGGTGGCGTTTTTCCCTCGCGAATGATTCCAATTTTCATATTCCTATATCGTTTAGCACTGTAAAGTGTAAATTAAATTTATTTATTACATTCGTTAAATTCGTTTATTGAAACTTTGTTTCAATACTTATGATTTAAAAATCTCAATATAAACGATGAACTTTTCAACGAAATTAATTAAACAAATCAAAAAACCTAAAAAATTTATACACGAATTTTAAGGCTAATTGAACGAATTACACGAATTTTTTTTTAATAAAAATTAAAAAAAATTCGTGCTTGTAGATAAAAATTCGTGCAATTCGTATAATTGTTTTTAAAATTCGTGTCTGAAATAATTGGCATTTATGCAAATTGAAAACATTTAAGACGTTTATAACAATTTAATAAACTTAATTTATAGTGTCTTTTCAGAACTACTTTTTTTCAAAAAAACAAAAGTAGCATTTTTTTACAAATGGTTTACCTAAATTGAGTGTTAAAAAAATGATTTTTGAAATGAAAAAGCCTTTTTAATTGTTTGATAAGTGTGACTTGATAAAGTTTGATTTTGAAATCGGAAGACATTTGTTATTTATGACTTTAACTTTACTTTTTCGATATTAAAAAATAACCAAATATGATTTTTGATAAATAAAGATACACGATTGATGTATCTTTAAAACATTCATAAAGCAATTTTGGATATTGAAAATATAAGCAATTGCAACAAATATTATTTGGTAACATAGAGCTTAATTTCATAACTCATTCATTATCAAAACGATATTATTTATTAAATTTTATATTTTTGAATATTTTAAAATAAATAGTAAAATAATTAGGATATTTAATAATTAAATACTAACTTAGTGTTATAATACAAAATGTAAGGGAATACAGAAGATGAACATACAGCTATTTTTAGATTATATTGCTTTAGAAAAAAGATTATCAACGAACACTTTAAACGCATATACAAATGATTTAAACCAATTTTGTGACTACCTATCGGCAACTTATGCGATACTAAACGATGATGAAATTACGCATTATCAGATCCGAAGTTGGATGGTCTCGATGCTCGATGGAGGTGTTTCGACACGCAGCATCAATCGAAAATTATCTTGTTTGAAGTCTTATTTTAAGTTTCAACTTCGTCAAAAATTGATTGTGCATGATCCGATGCTGAAAGTCATTGCACCAAAAATGCAAAAGCGATTA
>JAYUJV010000596.1:0-4919 GCA_043764975.1 Saprospirales bacterium | reverse complement strand
GTTATGTGGAATATTATCGAAATATAAGTGTCGAAAAAGGTTGGAAACGTGATAGTTTGCGTTTTGTTTTGGAAGACAATTGCTTTGGTGGATTTTATGAAAGCGGCATCGGAAAGCCTGTTAAACTGAGCTTGACGAACGGCGCTTGTGTCGATCCAGCTGCACCAGAAGATGGCCTTCATGCTGGCTCTACCCTACTGATTTATGACAAAGACAACGACGGCGATAAAGAGTTGATTCTCGGCGATTTGTCGTTCGCGAACCTGAATATGCTGACCAATGGTGGCACTAAAAACAAGGCTTGGTATTCAGCGCAAGACAACGCTTTTCCTGCCAATTCTACTGCCGTGGACTTACCTGTTTTCCCAGCTTCGTTCATGTTGGATTGTAATAATGACGGTAAAAAAGACCTCATCTCCGCGCCAAATGCACCAAAAGCTATCTTGGATTTGAACTCCATTTGGTATTATCCGAACAAAGGTACAAGTACAAATCCTTTGTTTGAATTTCAACAAAAAGACTTTTTGCAAAGCGATATGATTGACGTCGGTTCTGGTGCAAATCCAACTTTTGCAGACATCAATGGCGATGGTTTGCAGGACTTTATAGTGGGCGTTGATTTCACGTATCAACTGCTCGGCAATGGCGAAACAAGGCTTATTTATTATCAAAATATAGGTACAAAAACGAATCCTAAATTTGAGCTAAAAGATGATAATTACTTGAATTTCAAGCAATATTCGAGCGTAACTTCAGGTTTGACGCCAACTTTTGGCGATTTAGATGCCGATGGCGACTTGGATTTATTGGTCGGCGAAGAGTCGGGAACTTTGTTTTATTTGCGTAACAATGCAGGTGCTAATAAGCCAATGGCTTTCGGTGCAATCGAAATTGAGTACGCTTCTATTGACGTTGGACTCAACGCCACGCCACACATACATGACGTAAATCGCGACGGCATTAATGACATTTTGGTAGGCAACCGAAACGGATATGTACAGTATTTTCAGAATACTGGCGTCAAAAATTCGCCGATATTTGCTGTAAAACCAACCGTGGAGCAATGGGGTAAAATCAATACCAGAGAGCCAAAAGCGGTTTCGGGATTTACAGCGCCTTTTGTGTTGGATTATCAAGCGCAAACCTACATCATTACGGGTAGCGAGCAAGGCAAATTGAAGCAATATTTGATGCCAAAAGATAGTATAAAAGGTACTTTCGTGAAACAAAACGACAACCTCGGCGAAGTGTTTGAAGGCTCATTTTCAAGACCCGCTTTTGCGGATATTGATGGCGATAATCTGCTCGAAATGGTGGTCGGCAATCGTCGTGGCGGCATAGCGATTTACAAAACGTATTTCAAAACCGATGGCAGTATTGTGGCCAATCAAGACCTCGAATTGAGCGAAAATATCAAGATTTATCCAAACCCAAGTTCGAGTACATTGTACATAGAAAGTAACGTTGATTTAGATTTTCAAATCTATGACTTAGCATGTAATATAGTAGCTGACAAACTCAATACAGCATCGCAAAACATTGATATTCAATACCTTACGATTGGTATTTATATGTTGAAATTTGAAAAAAATGGTGTTCGTTTTTATAAGCGATTTGTAAAAATGTAGTGTTTGACACTAAAAACTTCGCTATCTTCGCCATTCAAAATAAACACAACATGCAACTTTACGATCAAATACAAGAAGCAATAACTTCCATACGAAAGCAGACTAATTTTGAGCCTAAATACGGCATTGTGCTTGGCACTGGTTTAGGCGATTTTACGGAAGAAATAGAGATTGTTCACGAAATTCCGTATTCCGAAATTCCACATTTTCCGATTTCGACGGTGCAAAGTCATAAAGGGAAATTGGTTTTTGGATACCTCGAAAGTCAGCCGATAGTGGCTATGGCAGGGCGTTTTCATTATTATGAAGGCTACACCATGAAGCAAGTTACATTTCCGATTTACGTTCTTAAATACCTGAATATCAGTCAGTTAATCATCACGAATGTATCGGGTAGCGTAAATCCTGACATGGAAGCTGGCGATTTAGTGTTCGTGCGTGACCACATAAATATGCAACCTGACAATCCTTTGCGAGGCGAAAACGATGAGCGCATCGGCCCACGTTTTCCAGATATGTTACACGCGTACAATCGGGATTGGAATAAAAAAGCGTTGGCTATCGCAGCTGCGCACGACATACGCGCGCACGAAGGCGTGTATTATGCGCTCGCAGGTCCGAACCTCGAAACGCCCGCCGAATATAATTTTATACATCGGGCTGGTGCCGACCTCGTAGGCATGAGTACTGTGCCAGAAGTGATTGTGGCGCGCCATTGTTCATTGCCAGTCATGGTCATTTCGATTGTGTCCAACAAGTGTTTTCCGATAGAAGACATCCGAGAAACGACCATCGAAGCCGTGATTGCCGTAGCGATGGTGGCTGAACAAAAAATGAGGATTGTAATTAAAGAATTGGTAAATGACCTCCCTAAATCAGGCCCACCCCAACCCTCCCAAAAGGAGGGAGAAAGAAGGAGGGACTTTCCATCGTAGTGGCAAACTTTTAAAGTAAAATCAGTTAGAGAAACTGAAAATTGATAATCAATTGTTAAAAATTCTAATGGTTCACGTTTCCCGATAGGCAACTCTCGATTTTCGATTCTCGACTTTCGAGGCATTTCAAAGTTTGCCATCGCATTTCTCACGACTCACAGAAATCGTGAGCCGTGAATCGTGAGCCGTGAGAACATGGCGGCAAACTCACGATTGGCCATCGCATTTCTCACGACTCTCGATAAAAATTGCGTCAAGCAATTTCTCTCACGACTCACGATAAGCAACTTTCGATTTTCGACTCTCGACTCTCGATGTATTTTCGACTCACGATGTATTTCACATTATTTCCCCCGACCGAAACACATTGCCCTTAAAGAGTGCCACCGTTTTGTTGTCTTGATTCTTGACCACAACTTGATAGATGCCAATGGTGTTGCCGAGGTTCAATTCGATAGCAACGGCGGTTAATCTATCGCCGACTTGCACAGGTCGCGTATGCGAAATCGAAGTTTCGATACTCACCGCTTTTCGGCCATGACTATTGGAGGCAAACGCGAACGCGCTATCCGCAAAACTGAACGTGATGCCGCCATGTGCCACACCGTAACCGTTTACCATTTCGGGGCGAACGGTCATCGAAATGATACAAGTTCCGACGCCAATTTCCATGATTTCGATGCCGAGCCATTGACTAAAAGCGTCGGCAGCGTACATATTGTTCACAATTTTTATAGCTTTTTCTAACATCACACTATATTTTGACTAATTATTGCGTAATTTTGCGCTGACAAAGATAAGTAACGTGTAAATAATAACTTGGCATTATCGCTACTATTTTAGACTTATACTTCGCCATATTTTCAGCCCGATGCGCTGCATCGAACTTCAAATCTGGCTCGTCTAAGTCTAAAATACTACACTCAATTTTACCAACTTATTATCTACACGTTACTAAGTAATTAAAATAAAATAAATATGACTGACCAAGAGATGTTTGACCAAATGAAAAATTGGGAAAAAACGCACGAAGACCGCCAAAGAAAGTTTTGGAACGAAGAATATCCAGCCATGAGTGTTGAAAATAAAATCATTTATTGGCGCAAAGACGTGTTCAATGCCATGCAGTTTCAGACCGAGCAAGGCGCAGATCCATATAACGCATTTAGTAAAGATTGGATGGATTATCACAGATCCGTAGAACCCGATTTTGATAAAATTTTGCCCGAAATCGTAATCCGATTGAGCCTCAATGCAAAGACTTTGCAAGCAAGGATAAAGAGTTGAAATTGGGGAGTTGTGGGAAATTGGTTGAAATGGGGGAATTGGTATATTGGTTGAAATGGGGAAATTGGTTGAAATATGGAATTTAGTTTGATTATTAGTTATTTTAACTTACAAATAACTAATAATCAACACTTTACAATACAAACAAAACGCTCGAAACCCAACTCTCGATTTTCGACTCACGATTCCCAACCTACTTTTTCCCCTCGCCTTCCTTTACTTTTTCAGCTTTCGGTTTCACTTGATTTAGCTTTTGCCAAAAACGGCTCACTGGATATTTCAACCCAACCGAAAAACCATAAAAACTACCTGCCGAAGTCACTTTTGCATTCGTCGATTCTACTGGATCAAGCGGATTGATGTGGTAGTCGATGTTGATCGTCGTAATGTCTTTAAAACCATGTACATAGTAACCTTTGAGCGACATCGTCAGCCCACGAAGGAACATAAAATCGAGGCCAACGCCACTTTCGAGCATCATATAATTTTGAGAAAGTGTATTGATTTGGGCAGTATAATAGTTGGAAAGGTTCGGCGCAATGCTGCGGCGAATTTTTTGGTCATTACCAAAATTTTGGTTCAGTACATAATGCCCACCTATATATGGCGTGATTCTAATCTCTGGTACTCCAAATTTTAGCGGATAAGTGTAAGCCATTTTTAGATTAAAATGCGAATTGCGCATCACGGTTGCTGGCGTGTAACCCTCATCTGACTTGAAACGATAGTTCGTACCATACTCAGTTTTGTATGCACCAACGCTCAACGAAAAATTACGCGGCAACTCTTGCTCCAAAAAAACACCATAATAAGCCTGATTAAAGTACGGACTTGTGTAAACTTGTCCACCCTGATCTGTGACATGAAATATTTCATATTTAGGCCCAAGTTCAAAGCCTAAATAAGTGAATTTTTTTTGACCCCAAAGTATTCCTGTAAAACAGAACAAACTGACTAATGTGAATACGTTCTTTTTCATATCGGCTTTATGGCTTAATCCAGATAAAAAGTTCAATTATTGAATCAATAATCGTTCTAATATTTTTGATAAATAAATAAAGGGGGAATT
>JAYUJV010000595.1:0-4922 GCA_043764975.1 Saprospirales bacterium | reverse complement strand
TGGCATCAGAAAATAAATCTATTTTTTGCTGCTTAATACCATATTTTTCTTCAAATTGAAGTAAAGATTTATATTTTGAATACGCCATTTATTTTATTTTTTATACAAAAGTACATAATTAAAATGTGAAAGTTATACTGCTTTATAATTTACTTCGTTTTGTGGGCGTTTCAGATAAAAAAATACCAATTATGAAGAAAATATTCTCATTTTTCAAAACACCGATAGGTTTAACACTCTTAAATTTATGCCTGGTTTTATTTGCAGTTGTGTTGAATTTATTCACGCAAGTTTTTTGTATTCCAGTCACTTGGGCATTGATTGTCTTGATCATCTGCTTTTCTAATTCCATCGTATTTCCCTTATCTTCCTTGTATTTCCCTCGATTAGTACCTGTTTTTAGTTTTATCAATGGCTTTTCATTTGCCATTTATTGCTATTGCATTTACTTTATGGAGAGAAATATCGCACTTGATTTTTTATTAGTTCTTTTTTTGGGTATAGGAATCGCGGCATTAATGCCTTATATTTTTGTAGGTCAAATTATTAAAAAAAATCTACTTTATCCTGTTCATCGTCTAGAACGTAAGGCTTTTTCAATCGCTATTTTATTGATTATCTGTATTTTATTTATTACAAAAAATGCTTATACAACCGCCATGCAAAATATCGAAAAGATGAAACAAAGCAATTACGAAACTTTACAAACCGATTATATAACTGAGCGAATCCTTGGTATGCACTTTATTTATCACACTCGAATCGAACCTCTTGACGGTTGGCGACCGCCTTTGCATGATCCATTTATGGTTATCGGTATGCGGTTGAATGGCGATATTGATCCTTTACCAATAGGCTTACGAGAACGTGTTTTATTGTATAAAAAATTCTTCCCCGATCGCCCAACGCGCTACACATGTCGCTGTGCGCCTTATGATGAAAATGGACGTTATTATCATACAGATAAGGTGCTGGATTAAGTAAAGACCAAATAATGCTTGGAGCGATAATTTATTAATTATGAAGCAAAAGTGATATATGAGTAGGTTGAAATTCAAAACATAAATAATTCACAATCAATTATTTACATCAAAATATCGTTAGCAAATTAACTTTTGCTAACGATATTTTTTATTTTCCCAATTCCAATTTCACAATCTTTTCCATTTCATACTCTTGTGACAATAGCGATTGTAGCAACGCCATTTGATTTTGAGCGCGAACGAAATTATGTGTTTCGTATTTTATTTTGTAATACGTATCGCCATTGAGGTAATCGGTCAAAAAACGGATGGCTTGTATATAAATGAGGAGTTTTCCGCCATAAATCAAGGCATTTTTTTCAGAATCGGTCAAGATAGACTTTGTTTCGCTCAAAAAACCTTTCGTAATCGCTTCAAAAAGATGGATGTCTAACACTACATTTTCGGGACTTGCATCTTCGTTGAGGTTGGGTGTAGCGGTACGAACCAAGTCGCCAAAATCAGACGTCACGTAACCTGGCATGGTCGTATCGAGGTCAATAACGGCTTTGGCGAGTAACGTATTTTTATCAAAAAGGACATTGTTTATTTTCGTATCGTAATGAATAACTCGTAAAGGCAACCTTGAAATGATTGGTTCATAATCATTTATAATAGACTGATTATCAGCGATAAACATAATTTCTTTTTCAACTGCTCGTTTACGATTTGCTTTATTTTGTAGCAACGCATCTTGAAATTGTTGCCAACGAAAAGTTGCATTATGAAAATCGGGAATAGAAAGATGCAACGAATGGGCATCAAATTTACTCAGATGTCTGAAATAATGCCCAAACGCGGCGGCAGCTTTTTCGGCTATGTCGATATTCGGCACAACATCAAACGCGATATTGTTGTCAATATAGTGAAAAACGCGCCAATAATTGTTGCTTTCGGAATCGAAATAATAAGATTTATCTTCGTGCGTTAGTACCGTTTTTAGGATTTCTAATGCATAATCAGACTGATTTTCAAGATGCGTTTCGATGTTCAATATATTTTGTTGTACACCAATCGGATTGCTAAAAACAGCGTCATTGATGCGTTGCAAAATATATTTTTTGTCGTCAATATCAAGCAAATAAGTATCATTTATATTGCCCGAACCGAAGGCAACACATTGATAATCAGTATATTGATTAAAAAAATGAGCGATTATGTTTTTCATTATTTTGAGATACTAAATAAAAAAGTCGAGCGCACGCAGCTCGCGTAACCCTCGACTTTTTGAGATTTTTTTGTTATCATTCACTACGTTACCGACACCTTAAAGGTGTCGGTAACGTAGTTTAAACATCTACACAACTAAACATTGTATTACTCCCCATCATAAGCCCATTTTACCAAAACGCTGCCCCATGTAAAACCACCGCCAAAAGCAGTGAGCATGAGCATATCGCCTTTTTTGAGCTTCGATTCGTACTCCCACAAGCACAACGGAATGGTTGCAGCGGTCGTATTTCCGTATTTTTGAATATTGATCATAACGCGATCGAGTGGCACATTACCATATTCGGCCACCGAGTTGATGATGCGCATATTGGCTTGGTGTGGCACAATCCAAGTCAATTCGTCGGTTGTCATATTGTTACGATCGAGTACCGCTTTCATCGAAGAAGTCATGCCGTTTACAGCATATTTGAATACAATTTTGCCTTCTTGATACGCATAATGCTCGCGCGCCAACACGTTTTCAACAGTAGCAGGATGCAACGAACCACCTGCTTTTTTGCGTAAGTAGTTTCTGCCCGAACCATCGCCACGCAGCACCGAATCGAGTACACCATGTCCATCTTCAGTCGCTTCGAGCAACACAGCGCCTGCGCCATCGCCGAACAAAATACAAGTGGTGCGGTCAGTATAATCCACGATAGCCGACATTTTGTCCGCGCCGACCACGATTACTTTCTTGTGTGCGCCAGATTCGATGAACCTTGCGCCAGTCACAAGTGCAAATAAAAAACCTGAACAAGCGGCATTGATGTCAAAGCCGAAAGCATTATTGATACCGACTTTGTCACAAATTGTGTTGGCATTGTCGGGGAAAGTCATATCGGGCGTTACGGTTGCGCAAATCAGTAATTCTACATCGTCTGGGTTGGTATTTGTCTTAGCGAGCAATGCTTTTACGGCTTCGGCAGCCAGATCAGAGCTTCCTTTTGTTGGGTCTTTTAGGATTCGGCGCTCTTTGATACCTGTTCTCGACGTGATCCAATCTTCGTTGGTGTCCACCATTTCTTCGAGTAGCTTGTTGGTCAGTACAAAATCTGGTACATAACCTTGAATACCTTTGATCGCCGCTGTGATACGTGCCATTATTTTTCTTTTTTTGAATAAAATAAAATGAAGCGCAAAATTATATTTTTTTCTTGAAAAAGTATGTTTTTCTATACATCATATCTTTTCAAAAGGTCAATTTATTTCAAGTTTTAATTTTCTTTAAATAATACCGCTTTATATATTTATCTATTTATAATATTTTTATTTCTTAATTATAAGATATTTTTTGTCATTTTTTTTATATTAAAACGAGTATTTAAAAATTTATTTTTTTATAAATCATTAATAATCAATATTTTACAAATTAATTATTATAAAAATAAATAGTATTTAAAGGTATGGAATAATTCAAAAATGTAACATAGCTAAAAACAGCAATCAAGATTTTAATAAAAAAAAATAGTACATATAGTAAAAAACCGTTATCTTGTGACAAATTTTTATTCTCTTATTTTAATAAAATAAAAGACATCCCAAAACATAACTATTTTAACGATGGCTAAAACTCCAACCACTTCGCTCTTCTTTCAAAAGCACTTTATTGTAATTGCATTTTTGATGTTTTCATTATTTGCAGAAGCTAAAGTCAATTTTTATAAAGGCAATCCATTTTCGGCCAAAACGACTGCAAAAGCCGAAGGCAAACTCTACTTTTATGATTTTGTAGCCAGCTGGTGTACACCTTGCCGTTGGATGGACGAAAGCACATACACAAACGAAGAATTGGCTGCGTTCGTGAACAGCAATTATGTACCTGTAAAGGTAGATATTGACGATTTTGACGGTTTTTCGCTCAAAGAACAATACAATATAAAGGTTTTGCCGACCATCATTATATTTAATCAAGCAGGAAAAGTTTTGTATCGTATCGAAGAATCGCTATCGGCTAGCAAAATGCTCGAAATCATGAAAACTTATGCTACGGCCGCCAATGGTTTGGGTAAAAAAATCCCTCAAGAAGCTGCTGTGCCAAAGCCAAAAACGGATACGCCAATCATCACTAGACCTGCGTTGCCCGATACGAAACCCGAAGCACCAATAAAACCGACAAAACCAAAGGAAAATACTGCTACATATTCGACCATCACTTCATTGTATAAAGTAGATATTTCACGCCAACCAACCAAAGGTTTTAGCTTGCAAGTTGGCTCTTATGGTATGTACGACAATGTGGTAAAAGCAATCGAAGAATATAAGCAAAAGTATAACCTGCCAGTCATTATGCGGGTCGAAAATCTGGGTGGCACGATTACATACAAGCTCTTGGTCGGTGAGTTTAAGACTAAAGAAGAAGCCGTAAAATATCAGAAAACGAAAGCTCCAACTTCTTATATACGCGATTTGAGCGCTTGGAAATAAGCAAACTGCTCTGTAAATAAACAAAAAAAACCACGTTTTGAGCTTCAAAACGTGGTTTTTTTGTTATACCAAAATGCGTTTGGTTTTATCCTTTTGCATATTTTAGTTTTTTATCTACGATTAGTGTTCTATTTTACTTGTAAAATACTTATTCGATATTCATTTTTTATACTTTAAAGTTTAAATTCGTGTATTAGTGGCTAAAAATATCTCGTATAGTATTTTTTAGCCACGAATGCACAAATAAACATACTAAACTCG
>JAYUJV010000594.1:0-4924 GCA_043764975.1 Saprospirales bacterium | reverse complement strand
ATACACCTTTTCCGTGAAGGAAAACACTTTTCGTTGTACGAAAAGCTAGGTAGTCATATCATGCACGATGCCGACGGAAACGAAGGTACATATTTCGCAGTTTGGGCGCCCAATGCTCGACGAGTGTCCGTGGTTGGCAATTTTAACCTCTGGAACAATAGCGTCAATGTCATGACACCGCGTTGGGACGGCTCTGGTATCTGGGAAATTTTCATACCAAATGCCAACAGCGGCCAACACTACAAATATGCGATCGCTGCGCCCGACGGTCGCGAGTTGCTGAAAGGTGATCCTTTTGCACGACTCTGGGAAACCCCGCCACAAACAGCATCTACGGTTTGGAACGACCAGTACGATTGGAATGATGCCAGTTGGATGGCCGCGCGTAAAGAAAACATTGGCGAAGCAAAACCTCAATCCGTATATGAAGTGCATCTTGGCTCATGGTTGCGTGTGAAAGATGAAGGCAATCGCTTTTTGACTTATCGCGAAATGGCCGAACGTCTCGTGGCTTATGTGTTGGACATGGGTTTTACGCACGTCGAAATGATGCCTGTCATGGAACACCCTTATTATCCATCATGGGGTTATCAGATTACGGGATATTTTGCGGTGAGTAGCCGATTCGGTACGCCACAAGATTTCAAATACCTCATCGATACGCTGCACCAAAACGGAATCGGCGTTATATTGGACTGGGTTCCGTCGCATTTTCCTGAAGATGCACATGGACTTGGCGAGTTTGATGGCACACGCCTTTACGAACACGCCGACCCGCGCAAAGGATTTCATCCTGATTGGAAAAGCCTTATTTTTAATTATGGCCGATACGAAGTACGCTCTTTCTTGATTAGCAATGCTTTGTTTTGGCTCGACCAATACCATATTGATGGTTTGCGCGTAGATGCCGTGGCATCTATGCTTTACTTGGATTATTCTCGAAAAGAGGGCGAATGGTTGCCTAATATATATGGTGGCAATCAAAACCTCGAAGCGGTTGCGTTTCTTCGCGAGTTCAATGAAGCGGTGTATATGAATTATCCCGATGCCATCACGATTGCCGAAGAATCGACTTCTTGGCCTGGTATCTCGAAACCTACTTTTGATGGCGGCTTAGGCTTTGGTCAAAAATGGATGATGGGCTGGATGAACGACATCTTGCGCTACATGGCGCGAGAGCCAATTTATCGAAAATACCACCAAAACGATTTGACGTTTAGTTTTCATTATGCGTTTTCCGAAAATTTCATGTTGCCATTTTCACATGATGAAGTGGTGCATGGCAAAGGCTCGATGCTCGAACGTATGCCGGGCGATCAATGGCGAAAACTAGCTAATCTACGTTTATTGTATGGATATATGTACGCACACCCAGGTACAAAACTTCTTTTTATGGGCTGCGAGTTCGGACAACCTGCCGAATGGAGCCACGAGCGTGGACTCGATTGGTGGGTGTTGCAACATGAGCAACATAAGCAACTACAACAATGTGTAAAAGAAATCAACCGAACGTACAAGGACAACGAAGCGCTTTATCACCATAGTTTTAGTTATCAAGGGTTTGAATGGATTTCGGGCGCTGATGTTGAAAACTGTGTGCTTGCTTTTTTACGCAAGTCCGACGACAAAACAAAAACACTACTTGTAGTCTGTAATTTTAAACCAGAAGTACATGAACAATATCAGCTCGGCGTGCCAATGGCTGGTACTTGGCGCGAAATCTTGAATACCGATGATACGCGTTTTGGTGGTAGTGGACAACTCAATGAGCAAGACCTCGAAACTGTAGATGGCGTTACACATGGACAATCACAAAGTATTCACGTTAAATTAGCGCCTTTGGCGACTATGATATTTGAATGTAGCAAGCCAGCTTATATTAAGAAAACAATAACTAAAAAAATAGCTCCAAAAAGAAACGAAAAAAAATAAACTTGCGTTTAATAGCTATGTGATCAATGAAAATAATTAAAGAAATTAAGAAAATGAAAATAATCAGCTAATAATCAGCGGTTTATATTCATTGATTAATAAATATTTATACTCACTTTATTATTTTTTTTATCTTGAAAATATACTTAATTTTTAAAATTTTTAAACATAAACTTAAAAAAATGATCAAAACAACATCTAAGATGCTAGCAATGGTAGCACTATTGGCTTTGGCAGGTACAAGTTGCAAAAACACGCCTAAAGGCATGACTCCAGAAGAGTATAACAAAAAAATGGCTGAAGTAAAAGCTGCTCGCTTCCAAGAACTTGGTGACAAGCTCGATGCACAATGCCAACAAACGTCTCCAGCTTTAGTGCAAGCTATGGCGGATTCTATTGTGGCTGCAAGATGCCCAGTGCCAGTAAAAGTTGCAAAAAAGAAGTAATCATTTGATTTCAATTCTTTTTTTATTAAAAAACTATTTTTAAAATATAAAATAAATATTCAGACATGAATTTCAAATATTTCTTGATGTTAGGCGCTGTTGCGACAGGTCTTTTCGTTTTCACTGCTGCCGATGGCAATACAGTTGAAGATCAGATGAAAAAAATAAACGCTACTGTAGAAGCTGAAACTTCAGCATTCATGGCAGATAAAAAAGCGGAGTGTAAATCAAATGTAGTGCGCGATGCAGAAGCAAAAGCGGCGGATATTTGCGCTACTCGTGGTACAAAGACTGCAGTTGTAGCGCCTGCTGCGCCTGCAAAACCTACAGCGAAACCAGCAGTAAAGCCAGGCAAAACAACAACAAAAGGCGGTACAACAAAACCAATGCCTAATGTACCTGTGCAGCCATCTACTCCAGCTCCAAAATCTACTGAGCCTGCAAATAATGGCAGAAGACCAGGCGATGCAACCAACGATCCAGATGCAGTAAACGGTGGTAGAAGAGGTGGCGATACGCCAGCTCCAGCTCCAACTGAAGCGGTGAATAGAGGCAGAAGAGGCGGTCTTTAATCAACGAACGAATTTTTCGACTTTACTAAAGTATAAAAAAATCCCTGATTTTTCAAAATTGAAAAATCAGGGATTTTTTTATTTTATCTATAGTTTTAAAATCCTCGCATCAAGTAACTTTTTTCAGCCACTTCTATATAATTAACTGTTCGTGCAGCAGTAAGATACATAAATATTTCGCCTTTGTTGGTGCTAATTATCCACTGATAACGATCGCCATCGGGGCCAACCGATTTGTCTTGTTTTTCGACTACGCTTTTTACTTCGTATTTTGTTGTCTTGTCTTCGGTTGTGCCATCATCGTATTTCAGAACCGCGCGCACGTACATAAAATGCTCTTTTACAATTTTTATATCTTTTTTCGCATCGGGCATTTTTTTGACATCAGCAATCGGTTTCGCAACCAATGAATCCTTTTTGACATCAACCGCCATTTTGTCTTTATCCTTTTTCTTTGTTTTGTCAATAATCGTTACGATTTCTTCAAAACGAATACTGCAACTGTCTTGACCATAAAGCCGTGTCTGAATCCCCGATTGGGTATTGATAAGGAAAAAAGGCTTTACCTTTTTCCCCCAAATACTATCTACATGTTGTATATTGAGTTCGCCACGATCCGTAAAATATTTCAAATCTTGCTTCGCCAGGTTTTCACCAATATCCTTGATGTGGTATATCGTTTCTTTATCCTTCGAGGAGCGCTTGAAAACCAAATACTCTACTTGGCTGTTTTTATTGACAATGATTTTTAAATGACCTTGTACCGTTGGGTCGCGCGCATTCATGAGCAAAAGTTTGAAACCAAAATCGGTACTGTTTATGTTGTTTACGCTATACACACCTTTTATGCCTTCGCCCTCTACGTATAGATTGCTTTGCGTGACACCAAACGAAACATCGCCTGGATTGATGTCTTGTGTTTTCACATCTTTGATTTCGCCTTTGCATGGGCGAAAATTATAGCCGAACAAATCCGTCGGATCCGTGAATTTACGATCAGTGATATAACTGTATGTTTTTTGAGCTTGTGCAAGCATCGGCAAGCAACAAAGGAGGAAAATGATTTTTTTCATCAAAGAAGAATCTTATTTTATACAAATTGATTTATGAAAATAGAATACAAATATAATACACTCATGCTGATCATTGCATGCTTTGCGGCCGAATGTTTTGTCAAAATCATTGTTTAACACAAAAAGTTATCAACAATCATGTTTTAATGATTACATAAAATACTGATATACAATGATTTATTGATTTTGATTTTCAACAGCAACATTGGTATAAGTGGTGTATAAGTGGTGTCGTTGCCAACACTTACTCACAATGTCATTTGTGGTTTGCATCGACCCTAATCTTATGCACAATCGACCGAAAGCTGTCCACATATCTACCAAGAGTTTTCAGTTACTTATGCACGCGTGTATAAACTGAATCCGTTTTCAATACTACTTCTGAACAACAATGTGTAAAACGTTCTATTTTATTTAAAATCAATGATTTAGATACTTAGTAACTTGTGTACAAAGTAAGGTTGAAACGATATGACTGTTGGTACGAAACACTAAAAATAGATACTAACAGTTTCCACAGCCCTGATGATGATGGGTATTTATTTTTTAAAAAATTTAATTTAAAATAATTATTAATAACACATACTAAGAAAGGTTGTAGGTCAAGAAAAAAAAAGAACGTAATTTTGTTTTAAATTTTGACCGTAATATGAAAGCAATTCAGTTACGCTTTCAAAACTATTTAAGTTGCAAATGCGTTTTCATTAACAATCTTTTTATTTTAACAATTAACAATTGAGGAATTAATTATCTTAAAATGAACGAAACAAATCAAAAATCGTTTTTTTCTTTTAGCAATCCGTTGCAGATTCACCGCGGGGTGAAGTTATGGCTTATTGCGGGATTGATTATGGTTTTTATGCAAATTATTATTGGCGGCATTACGCGATTGACTGGCTCA
>JAYUJV010000593.1:0-4932 GCA_043764975.1 Saprospirales bacterium | reverse complement strand
TGACTTGCCTTTTGATAGTCAAAAAGCAATGATAGACACCAAGGCAAATGCCATAGAAACTAAGGTAGTTGAGTGGCGTCGCCACTTGCATCAAAACCCTGAACTTGGCAATCGCGAGGTAAAAACGGAGGCTTATATAGTGGAGCATCTGACGAAATTAGGGAATATAGAAATCCGCCAAAACGTAGCCAAAACTGGCGTAGTTGCTATTCTGAAAGGCGGAAAACCTGGACCAGTCATCGCTTTACGCGCCGACATGGACGCTTTGCCAGTCGTGGAGCGCGTCAATATTCCGTTTGCGAGCAAAGTTCGCGCTACATATAACGGGCAAGACGTGGGCGTGATGCACGCTTGCGGACACGACTCGCACGTAGCGATGCTGATGGGTGCAGCCGAAATATTGAGCGCTATGCAAAAAGACATTCGCGGCACAATCGTGTTTTTGTTTCAACCAGCCGAAGAAGGCGCGCCCGATGGCGAAGAAGGTGGTGCTAAAATCATGATCAAAGAAGGTTGTCTGGACAATCCGAAAGTAGAAGTGGCCTTTGGTTTGCACATCAGTAGCGGTACGGAAGTTGGTAAAATAAACTACAAGCCAGCTGGTGCCATGGCAGCCTCAGATGAGTTGCGCATAAAGGTAAAAGGTAAGCAAACGCATGGCGCGCGACCTTGGGCTGGCGTGGATCCAATCGTAGTTAGTGCGCAGATTATCAATGGTTTACAAACCATTATCAGTCGCCAAACGGACTTGACGAACGAAGCAGCGGTGATTACGATTGGTAAAATATCAGGTGGTGTGCGCAACAATATCATACCCGAAGAGGTAGAAATGATAGGGACTATTCGGACACTCGATAACAAGATGCAAGACGAAATCCACGCGCGTATCAAGAAAACGGCAGAAAAAATTGCCGAAAGTATGGACGCTGTTGCCGAAGTGACCATCAAGCGCGGCTACCCTGTAACTTACAACAATCCCGAACTGACAACCATGATGTTGCCAACGATGAACGAAGTGGCTGGCGAGAAAAATGTATCGTTGGTTCATGCTACCACTGGCGCTGAGGATTTTAGTTTTTATGCTCAAAAAGTACCAGGTTTGTTCTTGTTTTTAGGTGGTATGCCAGTCGGTCAAGATCCGAATAAGGCTGCACCACACCACACACCCGATTTTTATATCGACGATAGTGGTATGAAATTAGGCGTGCGCACACTGTGCTATTTAGCGACGGATTATGCGAATTTGAAAAAGTAAGTAATACAACGACCTAAGCCCCATCCCAACCTTCCCCAAATGGGAAGGAGTAAAAGGAGAGACTTACCAACATGAAGGCAAATTTTTCAAATAAAAAAATGGGTTTAAATCACAAAAAATAGCGCTGAATAATTTGTATTATTTAGCGCTATTTTTTTATAAATAATTGATAATCAATATTTTATAATAAAAATAAATTAAAAATGTCGTACCTACGGCACTTTTACCAACCTTGTAATCTACTCTTATGCTACCGACATACCATGCCTACGGCATTTAATAGCATATAATATTCTCTCCTTCTCAACCAATCAACTCATCCACAATCTTGGCGGACAATAGGCAAAGTGGAACACCGCCACCAGGATGTACGCTACCACCACAAAAGTAGAGATTTTTTATTTTGCTCGAAAAATTAGGATGTCGCATAAATGCGGCCATGCGATTGTTCGAGCTGTTGCCGTAGAGCGCGCCGAGGTGCGAAAGCGTCCTTGAATCGATGCTTCGTGGGTCGTGGATTTGCTCTACTTCTATGAGCGATTCTATATCGGTTTTTAGAATTCGATTGAGTTTTGCAATCGTATTTTTACGCGTATCGGCCACGATGCTGTCCCAGTCTTGACCGCTGTTGTGCGGTACGTTTATCATCACAAACCAATTTTCGCAATCGCTTGGCGCATCAGTCGCGACGACTTTTGAGCCGATATTGACATACACCGTTGGGTCTTCATACACGCTGCCGTTGGCGAGGTGTTCAAATTCTTTTTTGTAGTCTTCGCTAAATAAAATATTGTGCAGACTAAGTTCCGAAAACGTTTTTTTGACGCCCCAATAAAAAATCAAGGCCGACGTGGACTTCGGCTGTTGCAACGTTCGCTCTGGTTGCGGCTGATCGGCAAGTAAATTTCGATACGTATAAAATACATCGCAATTGCTAATCACAGTATCAAAATCATGTCGCAAACCATTGACAATCAAACTTTTAACTTTTTTATTTTCAATAATTATTTTTTCAACATTGACTTTAAAATTAAATTTTACGCCTTTGCGCAAAGCCAATCTGTATAGACTTTGCGATATATCGAACAGTCCTTTTTCGGGTAAATAACAACCAATGCCATGTTCAAAATGCGGAATAATGGTCAATAAACCAGGTGCTTTGTAGGGATTCGAGCCATTGTAAGTTGCAAAACGGTTGAACAATTGCACCATTTTGGGGTGTTGTAAGTTGCGTTCGTTTACGCGATTCATAGTCGTGAACAAATCGAGCGTTGGTATAAGCACCATCGCTTTCAGGATGTCGAGGCCGAACCAAGTTTTGGCTTTATGCAACGAATATTCGAGAAAAGTACGACCAGAAATCTTATATTTTTTTTCAGCATCGCGCAAGGCTTTACGAACGTTTTCGGCAGCTACGCCAGTTTGTTGCTCGGCTTCGAGGGCAAATTTTTCGGCATCGCCGTAACCACATAAGCGCGTACCATCTTCCCAAAAATAATTACAGACTACTTCGGTACGTGTATATCGAAAATGCTCGCTTGGCACTTCGCCAGCCAGCTCAAACAGTTCATCGACATACATGGGCATCGTGAACAGCGATGGGCCGAAATCGAAACGATAATCACCCAAATTAAATTCTGACAACTTACCGCCAGCCATGTCATTGATCTCAAACACTGTAACTTCGTGTCCTTTGCTCGCCAAACGAACAGCTGCCGCAATGCCTGCAATACCTGCGCCTACTATACCTATTTTCATTGTTTATTTTCTTTTTTTACTCTTTTCCAAAAGCTGGCAGCGTTTTGAACGCTGACAGCTTTGAAGTTCACTACATTACAAATCTAACAATTTGAAACACAATTGGTTTCCATTTTTTTGAAAAACAAAGAAAAATGCCTCTAACACGTATCGTGAAAGAGGCATTTTTTATAAAAAAATTGACTTTTAAAAATTATTTCGCACGAACACTAAGGTCGATACGACGATTTTGAGCCTTTCCTGCATCTGTTGCATTGTCTCCAACTGGATTTTCTTGACCGTAACCTTCCGCTGACATACGCTTCGCTTCTACGCCCAACTTCACTAACTCGCCCATGACTGTTTTAGCACGTGCATCAGATAGTTTCATGTTGCTTTCTGGCTTACCAACGTTGTCTGTGTAACCACCAACTTTGATTTCTACCGCTGGGAATGCTTTCATAATAGCTGCAACGTTCGCCAATTTAGCTTCAGAACCAGCCATAAGCGTTGCTTTGCCTGTTTCAAAATTTAAACCTTCAAAGTTGAACCATTTTTTCTTATCAACAACCGCTGTTTTGTCATTGATGAAGTTAATCATATCGTCTTCAACAGAACCCGTAGCGAAACTCAACTCAGTGCCATTCGGCAATTTGAATTTCTTAACGGCATCTACCGCTGCAGTTGCGTGTGCAGCTGCCCAAGAAGCAGTTGAATCTGCTTTCATTTTAAGTTGTTTTGCAATTTCCATTGGGTCAATTGCCGCTACTTTTTGGCCACAGCCTTTAAAGTAAAACAATGCACCCAAAAGCGCTACTGCACCCAAAATCCAAGGCAAAAGATTGCCAAAACCTGAACTTGCTTCTTCTACTGCGGCTACTGTTTCTTTAGCTGCTGTTGTAGCCGTTGCTTTTGCAGTCGTTGCAGCTTGCGCCACGTTACCTAAACCAGCAAAACCTAAAAGGCTGCTTAATCCTGTTGGCAAAGCTGCTTTTACAGCATCGCCTTGGCTCGCCAAAAGGCTAGTCAAACCCGATGCGCCCAAACCTGAGCTGCTCACGTGCTTGCCGAGTACACCCATCAAAAGTGGTCCTGCAAGGCTCAATAATGATGATGCAGAACTACTTTTCACACCAGAAATCGTACCGATTAGATCAGCTACGCCGCCTACTTTGTCGCCCAATAAAGACTTCAAGATACCGCCGCCGCCGCCAAGCAAACCACTCATAGCGTCGCCGCCGCCGCCTAAAAGGCCAGATAAATTGTCGAAAATACTACCGTCGTGTCCACCACTTTTCAAAGTGTCCATAAGGCTAGAAGCACCAGCTGGTGTCGAAGCACTATGCATAAGACCGCTCAAAACGGTTGGCAATGCAGCATTGATGGCTGTTTGCGCATTTTGTGGGTTTTCGCCCAAGTAAGAACTAACTTGCGCCATTACAGCACTACCAAGTTGTCCTTTTACCATGTCTAAAAGATTAATACTCATTTCTCAAAAGTAGTTTAAATGTTAAAAAGTATGATTTTGATTTACTTACATTTGGTTCATTGTTGTAAATATGGATACAAAGATAATTATTTCAATCACATAAACAATACATTTTCGGAGTATTTGCAAATAAGTTACAATGATTTTGTGACATAGTATTTTATTGTATATAATTATTTTCAATAGTAAATACTCATAACAAAAAAAAGCAATTCGGAATCAATCGAATTGCTTTTTTGAATTTATAGCCCAAAGGTAACTACTGTTTAAAAAACTTTAAATTGTCGGATATAGTCTAACTAATTTCGTTCTAGCGTCGCTATTTCTAAATTGCCAATTAATTTTTTTCTCCTTCTCATTTTGTTTATTCATCCATTTTTTTGCTACTTTTTTAACAGCCTCTTTGTCAGCAAAAGGTCTATCAAGTTCTTGTCGGGTAAATACTGAAAAC
>JAYUJV010000592.1:0-1859 GCA_043764975.1 Saprospirales bacterium | reverse complement strand
ATGATTTCGGCATGGTCAAAAGCTAAATTCGGTAAAGCATCAAGCGGAAACCATTGTGCGTCGTTGTTCGCTTTTCCATTGATGATCTCGTATTGTTTCGGATTCAC
The DNA here is from genome assembly GCA_043764975.1 of Saprospirales bacterium. Lineage (GTDB taxonomy): Bacteria > Bacteroidota > Bacteroidia > Chitinophagales > Saprospiraceae > JAYUJV01. Next base: position 1,752 of record JAYUJV010000592.1, on the reverse strand, counting down.
GAGGGCAAAATAAGCGACCGAAATCACACGTCCGCGCGTATCGCGCTCGACATCGTCGAAGGTAAATAGCTGCTCCATGAATAAATCTATCATACCTGTTTTGGTTTCCAAAACACGCGCTACGGATTGTCGAAAACTTTCTTTTACATCCAAAAAACCGCCTGGCAACGCCCAATGTCCTTCAAAAGGTGCTTTTTTTCGATTTACTAACAGCAGATTTAAGTTTTTGAGGTCGTAGCCAAACACCACGCAATCCACGGTCAGCGATGGTTTTTCGTAGTCGTGTATATCCGAAATGCCAACTTGGTTTTCGTTTGCTGCTGCTTGTTGGGTTACTGTATTTTTAAGTTCTTTTTTCATAATGCGTATATTTTACACAAAGGTAAGTCAAATATCAATACTTGTCAATAGTTTAATGCGTATTTTTTACACAATAATTAAAAATTCTTACTTTTGTACTTATTAAAGTCTTAAAATGCTTAGTTTTCTTGGTTTTTCTATTAGTTTTGCATCAATTTTAAAAAAAATATTTTTATTGCTATTATATTTTTAGTTCTTTTAAAAAATTTGTGGAGTAAATACAAAATGTCTTTTTCCTAATCAATGGCACTATGCTATTAAGTACTTCAGTATTAAGGATTGTAGTTTTAACAATATTGAAGAGGTTTACAATTAGTTTGTTATCTCGACTTGAATACTTTACACTTACGTACTTAATACTTTTTGGTAATGCAAAAGATTTATTACGAATTGTACTGTTCACAAAACTTTAAAAAGAACTGCTTTTTTAGGCAATGGGATTGAACAATATCAGTCATTTTTTAGTTTTTATTTTCAGAATATATTCGAAGCCACTCGAATCATGTTTCTATTTAGTTATTTCATGCAGCCCGCAACCATTCATAAAACTAAAGTTACTACTAATTTTACGTTTTACTTTCATACACAAACATGACGACACGACAAACAAGTATCGGTATTGATGATATGGCGCTTTATGTGCCTACACTTTATTTAGAGCTTTCAGATTTGGCCACAGCACGTGGCATTGCTTTCGAGAAACTCAAAAATGGTCTTGATCTTGAGCGCATGGCGGTTCCAGATTTGCACGAAGATGCCGCTACCATGGCCGCCGAAGCTACCCTTGAGTTGATACAAAAAAACAAACTCAATCCTGCCACTATCGGACGCATATATTTGGGTACCGAAAGCGCACTTGATGGTGCAAAACCGACTGCAACTTACGCAATGGGCATGATAGAACAAGCGCTCGAAGCCAATTATGGCCCGCGTTCGCTTCGCCGTTGCGATGTGGTGGACATGACTTTTGCTTGCATTGCAGCGACTGATGCGCTACAAAATTGTATGGATTGGGTACGCGCTAATCCAGGCCAAAAGGCGATTGTGATTGCTTCGGACATCGCCAAATACGAATTGGCATCAACTGGAGAATATACGCAAGGTGCAGGTGCAGTTGCGATACTCGTTACGGCCAATCCGCGTTTATTGGCTTTTTCAAATATTTGGGGTGTTGGTACGGAGAGTGTACACGACTTTTTTAAGCCGCGTAGGTCGGTCGAAAAACAAGCCTTGTTAGCAAGTGTGTTGAGCGAAGTAAATATACAAAACGGACAGGTGGAGTCAGTGATGAATAGCCTCATCGAAAAGAACAATATGCCGTTTGCTGCGCCCGACAAAGCCATCGAAATATTTAGAGAAATGCCAGTTTTTGATGGTCAATATTCAAATACT
>JAYUJV010000591.1:0-4942 GCA_043764975.1 Saprospirales bacterium | reverse complement strand
GCGGATTTGAACGCGTAAGGACTATCGCCTAAAGTCTTGTGTAGCTCTATGAATTTTATGGCAAATATAGAGGCTATCAGGCCAAGTAAGAGCGCGCCAGTATCGCCCATAAATATTTTTGCAGGAGTGACATTGTATTTCAAAAATGCAACCGTAGCACCTGTCGTTGAAAACGCCAAAATAGCCAATACGGTGTTGTGCGTCAGAAAAAACCATGTACCGAGCGTACATGAAAATAAAATACCAATACTACCCGAAAGACCATTGATGCCATCAATAAGATTGAAAGCATTGATGATGACGATAATGGTAAAGATAGACAATACAATCGCAAACCATTCAGGAATGTCTTGAACACCAAAAATACCGTACAAAGAAGTTAATTTTACGTTAGATTTAAATACGATAATGGCGGCAGCGGCAAGTTCGCCGAGCAACTTTTTCATGGGAGAAATCGAAACAATATCATCTTTTACGCCAAGTACAAAAAGGATGATAAATGCGCATAATATATATTGCAAGTCTCCAAAATCAGCAAAAGGTGTCCATAAAATGATAGAAAACAATATACCTACAAAAATAGCAATACCACCTAAAGCAGGTGTCGGAACTGAATGAGAACGACGCTCGTCAGGTATATCGACAAGTTTTTTCTGAATCGCTATATGGATAATGGAAGGTATAGCCATATAAGTTACTGCGAATGCAGTAATAAATGAAAGTACAAGTTCGTACATATTGTGTGTTGTTTGTATGTGAGTTAATTGAGTTAAGTGTTGCAAATATACGACAGTATTTCTAATGTTACAAATTTATGTGACATTAAGTAATTATTAATTTTTTTTTCAAAATAAATAATTACTTACATTAGTATTGTTTATTTAAAAAAATCAATAGGTCTTACACATTAAATGCGTTATATTGCACTTGATTTAGACTTATATAACAAATAAAGTCACTACTTATTTCATTTTTTTTGAAAATAAAAATATAAATATTTAAATTGTGACATGGTATTTAAAAAATATATTTATTATTGTAATGAAAAAAGGATATTTATCCAACAAATATAATTTGATTTTAAATCAATTTATTTTGGAACGCTATTTTATACAATGATGTTTAAATTGCAGAACATTAAATTTTACTTCTTGAATTTATTGTAATGACAACGTTGGCAACGTTAAAAACGCTGCCAACGTTTGGAAAAAGAGTAAAAGGAAATACAATTTGGTGAGAATAAAAATCAAAAAGTATTGAGCGAAAACTTATTTCTAAGCAAAATCGTTTGATACCAAATAATTATAAACAATGGATCAATTAATATTTAAGGCCATCGTTGGCAGCCAATCTTATGGCACATCTACACCAGCTTCGGATATAGACATAAAAGGCGTGTATATGCAATCGGTAGCAGAGCTGGTTTCGTTTGGTTACAAAGAGCAAATAGACGTCACGAAAGATGAGTGTTATTACGAAGTAAGGCGTTTTTTGCAACTTTTGCAGTCGGCCAATCCTACCGTTTTGGAGTTGCTATATAGTCCAGATGATTGTGTTTTAGGAACCAGTCCTCAATTTGAAATCATAAAACAACACCGCGAAGTGTTTTTGACTCAAAAGTGCCTTCATTCTTTTGGCGGTTATGTGGTGGCTCAAATCAAGAAAGCCAAAGGTTTGGATAAGAAAATGAACTGGGAAAAGGCTCGTGTAGAACGCAAAACACCAATTGACTTCGTATATGCTTACGTGGATGGAAAAACAATGCCTATTGAGCGTTGGTTGGCGTTGCAGCAAAAAGAACAATCGCATTGCGGCCTTGTGGCATTGGATCATTTCAAGGATTGTTATGCACTTTATTATGATACAGCAATAGGATTTAAAGGCATTGCGATGGACGATAGCAACACAATTCGCTTGAGTAGCGTGCCGAAAGGCATGACGCCCGATACGATTGTGTATTACAACAAAGATGGATATTCGATGCACTGCAAAGATTATAAAGCCTATCAAGAATGGCTCGTGGCGCGCAATACGCAACGATATGTGGACATACAAGGACACAATCAGCAAATAGATGGCAAAAATTTGCTGCATTGTCGTCGTTTGTTGGATATGGCTTTGGAGATTGCGACTGAAAGAACCATCAATGTCCGTCGTCCCAATGCTGATTATTTATTGTCAATCCGCCGTGGAGAAATAGATTTGGATAGCATCATCACAACTGCAGAGCAAGATTTGAAACGTTTAGAAAACGCCTTTGCTAATTCAAAATTGCCCGAAAATTGCGATTCGGAGTTTGTGAATCATTTGTTGCTTGAAGTGAGAGGCATGAAATAATTTTCAACCTAAAATAAAGCTATTTTTGTAAATAAAATCCTTTTTTTTGCTTTATTCAAAAAAAAGGATTAACTTTGATTATTGAAACAAAATATGACATTTTGTGGTCTTGCCAAAGTAAAATATACACAAAGCGATGCCTTTGCAATATATTTACAAAACACACTTTTGTATGAAGCGTTTTTTATTTATCGGTACTTTATTGGCTCTTTTGGTTGGGTGTAGAAAAGAATACACGTACCAAATCAGCAGTTTGCCTATATTTGAGTTCAATAAAGTTGAGTTCTCGAACACAGCTGTAGTCGATACCGCTACGCATACTTTTTTTCAAGGTGTGATAAACGGCACTACAAGTACATTTGGTGAAAATGATACTGATTTTTCGCCTGAAGGTAATTTGGAACTTACCAACCAAGACAATGTAAAGCGTTTTCGATACATTTATAAATTCACGCCGAGTACACAACAGCAATATCAAGGTTTTCCTGAAATATATTTGCCTTCGTTTCTGACTGGCAACATCAGACATTATGCAGATAGTTTGCAGGTTGGCGATGTCTATAATTTAAGTTCGCCGCTTGCTATTGCTAACAACAACTTAGGTGCAGCGTTCAGTATAAAAGTGCCTTACAAACTTAAAAATAAAGCTGGAAACGAAAGCTACGAAACCCAAATTTTTTATAGTAATGCCGAAAAACAAGGAAAAAAATCGGGTATGAAGATCGTTTCTAAAGAGTACAAAAAAATTGGTGTAGGACGAAATGTAGTCGATATTTTATTGAGTATCAATGCCACTTTAGAAGACTCGCAATACAACACATTGCAAGTAGAAGACGGTTTTTTTAAGATTAGAATACAACTTTTATAACTCAAAATTGTTTTATATGGTGTATTTTAAAAGCTCTTTATTTTGAAAATCATCCTTTTTGACGGTGTTTGCAACCTCTGCAACAGTTCCGTTCAGTACATCATAAATCATGATGCTAATCATGTTTTTCGTTTTGCTGCCTTGCAATCTGATGTGGCAAAACAATTGCTAGCCACGCACCAATTGCAGGGCGAAGACCTGAAGTCCGTTATTTTTATTGATGAGCAAAAAATATACCTACGCTCAGATGCAGCGTTGCGTATCGCTGAGTATTTTGGTGGAGCATGGCCAATTGTTGCGCGTATTGCCTTGTTCGTTCCTCGTTTTTTGCGCAATGGCGTATATAATATCGTAGCTGCCAATCGCTACCGATGGTTCGGCCAACAAGAAAGTTGTTGGATTCCGACACCCGAACTCAAGAGCCGATTTTTGAGTTAGGGTAATAGCTCATGTTACGCACAGCTTTTCTAAAATATAAATATAAAAATAAACATTAAATTTTACTCTAAATTAGTACGTTTCGGGCTGTGCCTTGTAGAAATTCGAGTTTTTGCAAAATGAAGTCGGAAGAAGCGGAAAACTGTTTGAAGTCTGGCGCAGCCGACAAGTTTTTTCCGCGCCGACGGAATTTTAAGCAAAAAGTACGGAATTTATGCAGAGCACTTGATTTTTTTGATTACTTTTTCTTTACTCCTTCCCTTTTGGGGAAGGTCGGGATGGGGCAGGAAAAAAGTGACAAAAGGCCAGCTAAATAGTTCCAACAAATCAAATTCAAAGGAGTCAATTTTAAAGACGTTGCGTAACATGAGTTAAGTTGATACATTCTTATACTGAACGTAGCACACCACCCTACCTCGTAATCCCACTCCAATTGTAAAAATTATGGTAAAAAGTAGTGACATAAATATTCGTTCCTTCGAGCAAAGTACCCAAAGCAATATAGCCCGCATCGAACGCATCAGCGTAAGTCATGTCGTTTAGGCGAACGAAAATCTCTTTTTCGTCAGGGCTTTTGTAAGCATTTAAAATAGTCATATTCGGAAAATTTTCTTCGTAGCTATTCAGCAGCAAAAAGCTATCTAAGACTTCTATCATAAAAAGTTCCCTACGCTCTACATTATAATGCCATGAGCCGCCTTCGTGTTTTTCGATAAGCGTATCCAAATAAAAGGCTTTTACGCGTTCTTTGTATTCCGTAGGAAAAGGATGATATTTGACCATAATGAAGTGATTTTTTAAGTCGCAATTTACAACTACTATCCTTGTTTTTTTATATTTTCTGTAAAAAAACTTATCTTTGCTCTAAATCAAGTAATTATGAAACTTAAATATCCAATCGGCATACAAACATTTAGCGAAATCATCAACGGAAATTGTCTTTATGTAGATAAGACCAAACAAGTGTATGATTTAGCCACGGCAGGGAAATATTTTTTCTTGGCTCGTCCGCGTCGTTTTGGTAAATCGTTATTAGTCAGCACTTTAAATAGTTTGTTTTCTGGTCGAAAAGAATTGTTTAAAGGACTTTGGATAGAAGACAAATGGGATTGGACTAAAAAACATCCTATTATTTATATTCCCTTTAATGTATTAAGTTATCGTAATTTAGGCTTAAATACCGTGTTGTACGATTGTCTTTTGCAACAAGCAAAAGAGCTTTATTTGTCTATTGAAGGTAAAGACGCTTCTCATCTTTTTAAAAATTTTATTGAAGAAGCCTATAAAAAAACAGGCAAA
>JAYUJV010000590.1:0-1865 GCA_043764975.1 Saprospirales bacterium | reverse complement strand
GTGTTGTATGGCGAATCGAACAATAAGTGTGCATTCGTGACACGTTTTGTAGCAAAATCTTTGGTCGCAAACACACAAGTTGGATCGGCTTGCAACTTCATATTTATTTTCAAACGGTTAAGATATGCACCTGCAATCGTTGGTCGTTCGTCCATATTATTGCTTTCTTTTTCAACGATAGAAGCCAACGAATACACCTCTTTTTCAGTCAAATTCAAGGCTTTTGCCTTGTCTCTACGGTCATTTTTGTCCCAAAATGTATTCGATTCTTTTACCATACGCTCTATGAATTTTTCTGGCGTAGAGTTCCAATACATATCATAAGAGTTGGGTATAAAAATGCTCATCAAATCATCTTTATTGTAGCCGATTGAAGCTAAAAAAGTCTGGTCATTCATTTTTTCATATATCGAAACTGAGTCACATTCTATGAATCGAGCTGCTTTTGCAGCTATGTTTTCTACTTGTCGCTCATAATTTAAGACAACTTTTACGGTCGCTTGTTCGCCACTACGCAAGTGTTGTACGAGCTGTTTGTTGCCCCAACCACCTTTAATTTTCCAACGACCCGACCGAATTTTATTTTCTTTATAGTTCATCCGATCCGAAGCAGCTCGGAACGTCGCTTCGTCTTCTATGAAACCTTTATCGTTCAATATTTTTACGACATCATCAAATTTTGAACCAGTCGGAAAACATACAAATTCATCTTGCAACTGACTTGGAACGTTGCTTGCAAAATACATTTTGTAATAATCCCATCCAAAATATGCACCAACTACTGCCAATAATGCAGCAATTATCATCAAATTTTTTAAGTTTTTCATTTTTAAGTTTTAAATCATGAATTGGTTTCTTCAAAAAACGCACAAAGATACTTAAAGTTTCAAAAAAGTGGAATTGATACACTATTTTTACACCGAAACTTGGTTTTTTCTTTTTTTTTAATTTATCAAAATATTTAATTGGAGTTCAACTCCAATGATAAGAAATTTTATATGTTTAAAATATGTCACTCCTATGGAGTTTAAAACACATCATGGATTGTGCATTTTTTACCAACATATCATGCCTAACGGCATTTTTCAAACAAATAATGCCGTTAGGCATGGCATGTCGGTAACTGATAATTAACAACCAAGACTAACAAAGCTCCTTAGGAGCGACATATTCAAATCATAAATATTTTTTCATTGTTATAGAAATAAAATCTAAATACTTTTTCAACTATTTGATTATCAATAATTAATACATCTTAAAATAAATAATTTTTATACAATATGTCAATTTTAACCATTACGCTAAATCCTTGTATTGACAAAAGTACTTCTGTTTTGACCTTAAAACCTGAACAAAAAATGCGTTGCGAAACGCCCAAATTTGAACCAGGCGGCGGCGGCATCAATGTATCACGTGCCATAAAAAAACTGAATGGCGAATCCACAGCCTTATATATGGCTGGCGGACATACTGGCGCATTTTTTCAAAGCTTGATGAATGCCGAAGCAATTGAATCAATAGTCGTTCCAATTTCGGGGCAAACGAGAGAAAATTTTATTGTTGTGGACGAAACTACTTCCTTTCAATTTCGTTTCGGTATGGAAGGTCCAACGTTACTCGAAACTGAATTAAATAATTGTTTATCAATGATTTACGCAACAAATAATGTACAATATTTGGTAGCAAGTGGTAGTATTCCGAACGGCGTGCCAAGTGATTTTTATGCCAAAATTGCAGCAGCAGCTAAACAAAAAAATGCACGTTTCATCCTCGATACATCTGGCGAAGCCTTGCGCGAAGCCGCCGACGAAGGCGTATATTTATTGAAACCCAATTTGGCAGAATTGAGCGCACTCAGTGGCGTA
>JAYUJV010000589.1:0-1869 GCA_043764975.1 Saprospirales bacterium | reverse complement strand
GAGGATCTAAACCTGGCTTTGAAAGTTCGCTCATAATGTCTTGAAGCGTCGGCAAACCAACTTTTTCATTTACATATTTTTTCAGGTCAATTTCTTTGCGTTTTAAGCCATTTTGTATCAAATCAGTGACTTTACAACCCAAATCTTTGGCCATTGTTTCTACGATAGCGTATGTTTCGGGGTGAACAGCCGTATTGTCAAGCGGATTTTTTGCTTCTCGGATTCTTAAAAAGCCTGCACATTGCTCGAATGCTTTTTCGCCCATACGCGCTACTTTTTTAATCTCAGCACGCGACTTAAATTGACCATTTTCAGTTCTGTAATTCACGATATTTTGAGCCAACACTGGCCCAAGTCCAGACACATATGTCAGCAAATGTTTTGAAGCGGTATTGACATTGATGCCGACAGAGTTTACGGCACTTTCAACCGTTCTATCCAAACTTTCTTTCAAAAGCGTTTGATTTACGTCATGTTGATATTGACCAACACCAATACTTTTTGGGTCTATTTTGACCAATTCTGCCAACGGATCAGCCAATCTGCGACCAATACTCACCGAACCACGCACCGTAACGTCATGGTCAGGAAATTCCTCTCTTGCTGCTTCTGATGCTGAATAAATAGACGCGCCAGCTTCATTTACACTAAAAACAATCAAGTTTTTGATGTTTTTCAAGCCTTTTAGCATCGACATGGATTCGCGACCTGCCGTACCATTGCCAACTGCAACGGCTTCTAATTTATATTTATCAACCAAATCATCTAGTTTTGCAAGTGCCTCATACTCTTGGTTTTGTGGAGCATGCGGATAAATAGTTGTGTTGTACAACAACATTCCAGATTCGTCCAGACAAACGATTTTACAACCAGATCTAAATCCAGGGTCGATTGCCAAAATGCGTTTTTGACCTAGCGGTGCGGCCAATAATAATTGACGAGCATTTTCTGCAAAAACCTTGATGGCTTCGATATCTGCTTTTTCTTTCGATTTATTTCTAAATTCAGTTTCGATAGAACTCGCCAATAAACGTTCATAACTGTCTGCCAAGGCCTCTTTTACTTGTTTTGTACAATCGCCAAAACCTTTCAAAACTGTTTTTTCGAGTTGAGAAACCAAGTATTCGACATCATTTGGCTCAATATTTACCCTCAAAAAGCCTTCTTCTTCGCCTCTACGAATCGCCAACAAGCGATGCGAAGGACAATTTTTCAATGGCTCGCTAAACAAAAAATAATCTTTGTATTTCATGCCTTCAGCTTCTTTGTTACGGACAACTTTAGCAGAAATATTGCTTTCTTTTTCAAAATAATAGCGCACTTTATTCCGAATATTTTCATCTTCACTAATCCATTCGGCGATGATGTCGCGCGCGCCAGCGAGGGCTTCATTTTTATCAGCTACATTTTCATTAATGTACGATTCAGCAATATCGTAAGGATCGTCGGCATCGCGTTGAGCATAAATGCGAATGGCAAGCGGTTCGAGTCCTTTTTCTTTTGCTACCGAAGCGCGGGTTTTCTTTTTGCGTTTGTAGGGCAAATAAATATCCTCCAATTCGGTCATGTTGTAGGTTTCCATGATACGTTTTTGGAGTTCTGGCGTCAATTTTCCTTGTTCTTCGATGGATTTTAGGATAGATTCTCTTCGCTTTTCAACGTCATTCAAGCGATCTATTTGTGTTTTGATGTCGCCAATCTGAACCTCATCGAGTGAGCCAGTTGCTTCTTTTCTATATCGTGATATAAATGGAATTGTGCCGCCTTCGGCTAACAATTGCGCGGTTGCTTCTACTTTTTTGTACGGAATAGCAAGCGCATCTGCAATGATGTGCAGGTGTGTGATGTTTAAACTCATAGTATTTTTAT
>JAYUJV010000588.1:0-1871 GCA_043764975.1 Saprospirales bacterium | reverse complement strand
AAACAAGCAACTGATGAGATGTATGATGCTGCCATTCGTTTTTGTGTGGAGCGTTATCAAATTATTGCTTCGTGTTGTGCATCGCACAATGCCAATAGTAGTATGTTGCAAGCGCAATTGATTGACGAGTTGGGTGTGCCGAAAAATCATCCGCACTTGATGTTCAGCCAATTATACGGCATGAGTGATAATTTGACGTTTAACTTAGCGAACGCTGGTTATACATCTTCCAAATATGTGGTTTATGGAACGGTTGGCGACGTGATTCCGTATTTAATTCGGCGCGCGCAAGAAAATACTGCCGTAAGTGGCGACATGAGCCGCGAATATCAACTGATTGCGGAGGAATTGAAAAGACGGAAATTGTAGTCAAAAAAAAGCGAACTAATTTTTAGTTCGCTTTTTTTATTAATTTATTTTTTTAATCATTGAAAACTTCGGATAACTCCGATTTGTGAAATTATTTTACTTGTAAAATAAGATTCGTTTTCATTTTTAAACTTTGAAGTAAAATATTCGTGCATTCGTGGCTTAAAAATACTACATAAGATGTTTTTTAGCCACGAATACACGAATTAAAAATACTAGATAAATAATGAAAACGAATGATTTTTATAAATAAAAAACACGAATCGTAGCGTAAAACCTAACTCAACATAATATTTACTACTTCTCCGAAGTTTTCTTTAATTATTGATAATAAATAACTTACAAACTTCTAACCCAAATATTGCGATAACTAACCGCATTGCCATGATCTTGCAATTTGAATGAACCATTGCCATGTGTAAAGTACTTTGGCGCGCCGATATACTCAGTTGTGCCTTGCACTTCTACATGATTTTGAGTGAGCACTCCATTATGAATAACTGTAAAATAAGCTGGCGTTTCGACCGAACCATTTTTGCGAAAACGTGGTGCGGTGTATATAATATCATAAGTATTCCATTCGCCCATTACCGCCGTTGCGTTTGCCAACGGAATATGTTGCTTATAAACTGCTGTCGCTTGACCGTTAGAATACGTACGGTTTTTATAAGAATTTAGGATTTGGATTTCGTAACGTTCTTGAAAAAACACGCCACTATTGCCTTTTTGCTGACCTTTCAATTCCTCCGTTTCAATCGGGCTTCGCCACTCGATGTGCAACTGACAATCGCCAAATTCTTTTCGAGTATGAATGTCACCCGCACCTTTTATGACAGTCATAGTGCCGTCTTTTGCCAAAAACCATTGTGCAGGTTTGCCAGTACCATCGTGCCACTCATCAAAATTTTTGCCATCGAACAATACAACGGCATCAGATGGTGCTTCGCCCATTTTTGCAGCAGGCGTTACGATGCGCGGTTCGTTGCTCCAATCTTCCGTTTCTTCGGGTTTTGTGAGGTTTTGCGCCGATGCGCTCATAGTCGCCAATAGGCAAGTTGTCAAGATAAATTTATACATGTTTGTTTATATTTTAATTTTTATAAAATTATTTTAAGTTTTAAAGTGCGCCCAATTGATAATTGGGTGATTCAACGTGCGTCCAATTGGTAATTGGACGATTTAAATTGCAAAGCGTGATACAGTCAATTACCAATTGATTGCACTTTGCAAAGCGTGATACAGTCAATTACCAATTGATTGCACTTTGCAAAGCGTGATACAGTCAATTACCAATTGACTGCACTTACAAAGTGTGATACAGTCAATTACCAATTGACTGCACTTACAAAACGTGATACAGTCAATTACCAATTGACTGCACTTGCAAAACGTGATACAGTCAATTACCAATTGACTGCACTTACAAAGTGTGATACAGTCAATTACCAATTGACTGCACTTACAAAGTGTGATACAGTCAATTACCAATTGACTGCACTTAC
>JAYUJV010000587.1:0-1874 GCA_043764975.1 Saprospirales bacterium | reverse complement strand
ACTAGAATACTTTATACTCAAGTACTTTATACTTTTGAATATTAGCACATTATCTCGACTAGAATACTTTATACTCAAGTACTTTATACTTTTCTTTCATTCATTTTTTAAATATTTATTATGCGTTCAATTTTGAGTTTATTTCTGTTGGTTTTACCAACCTTAATTTTTGCACAATCAGACCGTTGGCAACAACACGCTGATTATAAAATGAATATTGATTTTGATGTCAAAAATCATCAATATATTGGTAAACAGACAATTATATATGACAATAATTCTCCTGATGAACTCCAGAAAGTATTTTTTCATTTATACAACAATGCTTTTCAACCTGGTAGTAGCATGGACGAACGCTCGCGCTCGATTGTAGATCCAGATCCGAGGGTAAAAGACCGCATCTCGAAATTGAGCGAAAACGAAATTGGTTACGAAAAAGTAACAAAATTGACCTGTAATGGCGTTGCCGTTGCTTACAAAACCGAAGGTACAATCCTCGAAGTAACGCTTAATGAAGCCATAAAACCACATTCAAAAACAACTTTTGAGATGGAATATAAAGCGCAAGTACCTTTACAGATTCGTCGTTCGGGACGAAATAACAAAGAAGGCATTGATTATAGCATGGCGCAATGGTATCCAAAACTATGTGAATATGACTATCAAGGTTGGCACTCGAATCCTTATGTAGGGCGTGAATTTTATGGTGTTTGGTCCAATTTTGACGTGAATATCAGCATAGATGCGAAATATATATTGGCTGGAACTGGTTATTTGCAAAATCCCGAACAAATCGGTTACGGTTATGAAGCACCTGGAAGTTGGGAAGCGAAAACGCGCGAAGGCAAATTGACTTGGCATTTTGTAGCGCCAAATGTACATGATTTTGTGTGGGCGGCCGATCCAGATTATACGCACACGCAAATCAAGGTTGATGATAGCTTGACGGTGCATTTATTTTATCAAGAAAATGAAAAAACGAAAGACAATTGGGCAAAATTGAAAGAAGTGGCGGTGCCAGCTTTTCAGTTTGCCAATCAGCATTTTGGACGTTATCCTTATCATCAATATTCGTTTATACAAGGCGGCGATGGCGGCATGGAATATCCGATGGCGACTTTGATGCTCGGCGAACGCGGTATGGGCAGCACCATCGGAACGGCGATGCACGAAATGATGCACTCTTGGTATCAAGGCCTTTTGGGTACAAACGAGAGTTTGTATTCATGGATGGATGAAGGGTTTACGACTTATGCTTCGACTTTGCTTGAAAATGACCTCAAAATAAAGGGTTTATTGCCAGGTTTGAAACCTGTCGATAATCCGTTTGCAGACACTTATAAAGGTTATGTGAATTTTATGAAAAGCGGAAAAGCAGAACCGATTTCGACACATAGCGACCACTTTGTGACCAATACGGCTTTTAGCGTAGCAAGTTACGTCAATGGTTGCGTGTTTCTGAATCAATTGGAGTACATCATCGGCAAACCTGCTTTTGAAAAAGGCTTGTTGGATTATTTCGATCAATGGCATTTTAAGCATCCAAATCCGAATGATTTTATCCGAATTATGGAAAAAGCAAGCGGTTTGGAACTTGATTGGTATAAAGAATATGCTGTAAATACGACGCATACGCCAGATTATGCCATCAAAAGTGTAGATAAAGAAAGCCGTCGCGAAACCAAAATCGTACTCGAAAAAATCGGCATCGGCATCATGCCACTTGATGTCGTGATTACGTTTAAAGACGGCACGCAAGAAATTTGGAACATTCCGTTAGACCTCATGCGCGGCGAAAAACCTAGCGAATGGAAAGACACCGAATACAACATCGCACCCGATTGGCAATGGACAAACGGCACGTATGAATTGAT
>JAYUJV010000586.1:0-4970 GCA_043764975.1 Saprospirales bacterium | reverse complement strand
AGGTTTTACCCTTTTCGCTAAAATTTGCGTTTCGGATTGAAACGTAAGTTTCAAAATTAGTGAAATTATTTATCTACGATTCGTGTAATTCGTTAATTAGAGTGAAATTCGTGTTAAAAATAAGGAACACTTGCTTTTTTTAATAAAAGGGTAAGACAGTATGCTCTTTGGTATAATTACTTGGTAAAATTGATTAAAGTCTATTGCTTTTTTTGTAACTATCCAGGTTTTTTTGGAGCTTTTTTAGTTAAAAAATGTTAAATATTGTGTTTTAAATGTTAAATATTTGTCAATTTTATTAAAATAATTGAATTGTCAATCAATTATATATTTTTTAATAATTAATTTAATTTAAATACATTTTATAAGTTATTGATAATCAATACTATTGATATGCTGGATAGTTACCTTTTTTTTATTCCACAAAACTTTATAAAAAACAAAAACAAAAAAACGTATCTAAATCCCAAAAATCTCATTATTTTTATACAAAAATAATTTATATGCGCCAATTACTAACTATATGCTGCTTTTTAGTAGCTGCACAACTCTGTTTTGCTCAAAAAACTCAAAAAACAGATTCTACTTACATCTTTAGCTTAAAAGAAGGCGACGCTACGCTCGAACCACTCATCGCAAACACCGTCAATGCCGATGGTCAAGTCAATTATCGAATCAGTAAAATCGTCATTAATCGCGATAGCCATACTTACGGTACGACGAGCGATACCATTTCGTTTTACGCACGCAACTTCAAGTGGGAAAACCTACCATATAACAATATGCAAGATTACAGCTGGAACATGAGCGACGACATCAATACCATGGACACGATGCTTCTAAAATGGCACAATCCGAATTGGGGTGCAGATTTTGTGAAAGTTGGGCCAGTTAGTCTTGGACCTTATGCAAGGGTATCGAACAATATGGCGGTGCTTGGTAAACATTATGCGTTTTGTTATAAAGACGAGCATAAAATCTACCATATCGTACACGACGGCATGGATCAGGTGTTGCCGATAGTCGGTGCAGGAAATTTGACACCAACGCTCATCAACGGCGGTAAGGATTATATAGTCGTTTATGATGCGCTGTATCTTGAAGGAAATGGTAACTCCAATATCATGTATCGCCCTGGTAAACGCAGTTACGAACACGTGTGTCACTATCAACATCATGGCGAACACCTATATATAGAAACCATTGACCCAAAGTCGAGGTTGAAAGCCGTTTATTTTGATGATAAACTTGTGGCAAAAGTAAAATATATGATAGATCACAAAGTCATTGGCGACAAGCTGACTTTTTCGGCCATTGATGCTGATAGTCAAGCGGTGATTTATAAAAATGGAAAACTTGAAATCCAAAAATTAGGCATTTATGATTGGATAGACGGTTTAGAAAATCCAAACTTGATGGTGTATTCGCCGAATTTTGAAATCGAAAACAATGAGCCAATGTTGCAAACGCTTTTAGGCAGTAACTTTCGTCCGTCTGACAATTATCTAATTAACATCAAGCGTTTGAATCCATTTTACTTATATTGTGAAGGTAAATATATTGGGCCATATTCGGATAAAGCGCGATTACCGAACGTGGTTTGGAGTAAAAACAACAAGCATTGGGCAGCCATTATGTACGAAGATAGTACAAAGTATAACCATATAATATGTGATGGCAAATTGGTTCATTCGTTTGAATCTAAATTGCCTTGGGAGAAAAAATCAAAAATAGTGGTCAGTAACAAAGGCGATGTCGCTTACACGATGCAAAATTCTAGTCGCGAATCCGTTTTTTACAAAAATAAAGAAAAAATAAAAGCACTCAATGATGGCTTTCTGCTCGATATAGACGACAATGCTGATGTGACGCTTCGGGAGAAAAACGTTTTTTATAAAAATGAAAACGTGATTTTTGACATAAAAAACATAGACGAAACCGATTATCTTCAATACGAAACGCAGGTCTTGAATCAAAAAAAGTTGATAACCGTCGTTACCAAAAAAGGCCAACAAAATTTATATCTAAATAATCAGTTAATCATAGAAAATGTGATGGAATACAAAATAGATGAAGCGCTAAACATGATTTATGCGTTCGTAAATGTAGCAAACAAGGTTTATTTTATTAAAAAAGCATTTTAAATTCATTTTTTTAAGTTTAATTTAAAAACCTAGCCAACGTTTAAAAAAAACAAAGAGTCTTTTAATATTATGGATAACTTTCTGTATATTTGTAAATAGTTTACATAAAAAAATAAAATCACAATTAGCCTCTACGTTGGCGTTCCCTCCTTTGGAGGGTTAGGGAGGTCTCAAACCAATTGAATATGAAAAATTGTTTATTGCTCATCTTATGCACTGTTTTTTTTGTAAGCTGCTACAAAGAAGATACGAAAGTCAAATACGATCAAGATCCGATAAAGCTAAATGTGACGGACACGTATAAAGGTACAAAATTGACATGGACGGCTTTGCCAACCAAGGAAGATTTTGTGTCGTATCGAGTCTATCGTTCTATCAACGATGACACGATTAACGAAAAAAATTTGAGCATAAATGCTTTTGTAATTTCAAACATGGCAGATGTAGAATCCAATAATTTTTTAGACAACAATCAAAGTTTTGGTACTTTTCCCAATAATTCATTTTACCGTATAGAAGCGGTGTTTAAGAACAGAAGTATTTGGAGCAAAAACGTGTTGTTGGTTGATAAAACTGAAAAAATAAACGAAACTTTTTCAACTATATATACTGATAAAGAAACCTCAAAACTATATATGTATAACAGTGATGCTGAGGTAGTGAAAATTTATGACTTGGAGAAACAAAAACTCCTTGATACAAAGCTCAATCTCACGACCAATTTTGTCTTAGATGATGTAGCGTTCGGTACATTCAATGGTCGGCGCGAAATGTATGCAATACATATCGATGAGATGCAAATCTATGATGCCAATACTTTTGAGCTCATCAAAACCATTGATTTAGGGCGCAATGTGTCAAAAATGATAGTTGGGAAAAACAATATGTTGTATTTATCTTTAAAAGATAATTTGTATAGCGTAATGAGTTTTGATAGAAGTACTGAAACAAAATCGTTGCATAAACAAATAACTAACGGGGTATATTTTACTTTGATGTACTTACCCCTAAAGAATAAATTAGTGGCACTTTATCCCAATTTTTCGCAATCGACTTTGAATTATTTAGACTTGAGCGATGATGGAAAAACCATTATTTCAAGTACTCCAAAGGTTTTTTTGGGCGCTAAACTCCTCAATACCAATAGCAAATCATTGATTAATTATTTATCGAACAATGAAACGTTCGTTATCGGAAATCAAATTTCTTTTTTCGATAAAGACTTTAAATTTTTGAATACGCAAACACAAGATTTTAATGGCGAATATGATAACTATATCGTTTTGAATAACGACAATATCATCGCTGTAAGAGAAAGTGATCGCTCTATTCGTCAGATAAATAGCAAAGGAACAATTACTGAAAAATTAATTATAAAGCATTTTCCGAGGCAAATAATCAGTATCAACGATAAAAAATGGATTGTTTATTCTATTAAATCTGATGATACTTATATCGAAAAATTTGAATTTTAATAATATTTAAAATACTGATAATCTGTATTTTATAAAATAAAAAAACATAACGAAACTTAAAACAACTTAAAATGAGAAACAACTTATTAACCCTAATCTTTGGTCTGACAACTTTTTTTGCTTCGGCTCAAGTTGATACCACGAAGCACAATCAATGGCAATTCGGCATAAATGCCACACAATTTGCGAAGCAGTTTTTTGTATCGAGCGCAAGTGGCGAATCCAATCCATATATAATAGTATCAAAATATATAATGGGCAAAAAAGCTGTTCGTATGGGTTTGGGTGTTAATTATGTATCAGAAAAAGAAACGCAAGATAGATTTTCGGATTCAAAAATAACGAACAATCAATCTATTGCATTCAGACTTGGGTATGAAAAACAGGCTCTTTTGTCCGAACATTGGTTGGCATATTATGGCGCTGATTTGGTAGCAAATTATCGAAACGTAGGCTCATCTTCGGATTCTGGATTCGATAAAGTAACGATTTCGGACAATAGCAAAGATTATGGAATATTTGGCGTGCTTGGCGTAGAGTACAAAATAAATAAACGCATCAGTTTGGCGACAGAATCAACTTATGGTGGGTTTTATAGCAACACAAAAAGTGGTACAGAATTTACGTCATCGACACAACCCAATAGCTTGAAATATCGAAAAGGCTGGAAATTTGCAACTCAAATACCGATTTCTTTATTTTTAAATGTTAAATTTTAACATAATACCTTGTTAATCATTGCATTATAAATAAAATTATCGTATCTTTATATGGGAGTAACTCTATTTTGTATAAAATAAAATTGTAATATATAAAACATTGATAATTTAATACTTATAAAAATATTTAAACGCTGAAAACTAAGATAAATAGAACGCTGATTTTTCATGATTATCATGATAAAATCATGATTTTTAAAAATAAGTAATCATTATAAATCATGATAATCATTTTAAATCAGCGTCCTATCAACTATTGAACGTAATTCAACTTAATCGTTTGAACTGCAACATTATTTACAAACATTGTAGCAATATATACGCCTTGTGCAAGACCAGTTGGCTGCCATTGTACGTCATAATCGCCTGGAACATTGTTTTGGTCACGTACATTTTCAATCATTTTACCATTAATATCATAGATTTTAATGCTAATTTTTGCTTGTGTAGTTGTATGGTAACGGAATGTTGTAGATGAACTGAACGGATTAGGGAAGTTTTGTAACAAAACAGCCGTTGGCGCAGTCAAACCAATTACTGGCTCGTTCGTTGCTGTTTTTGTACCTACTTTATTGCAATCGCAACGGTCATAACCACTTCTTGGCACTTGTACGTAAGGGAACGCTGCGTTG
>JAYUJV010000585.1:0-4971 GCA_043764975.1 Saprospirales bacterium | reverse complement strand
ACGTTTATATTTTTTGAATATTTTTAGATAAAATCCAAACTCAATAAACAAAAATGCCACTTTTAGGAAAATTAGTAAAAAGAGCCTTGTCGATTGGTACGATTCCGACGAATCAGATGACGCCAATGGAGAAGCAAGAAAAAGCACTCAAACGCTTATTGAGTGAGGCATCGAATACGTCTTTCGGAAAGTACTATAAATTTAAGGAACTACTAAAATCGGACGACATCGTGGCGGCATACCAGCAAGCCGTGCCGATGCACGACTACAACAAAATGCACGATGAATGGTGGCACCTTATGCTCCGCAACGTGGATAACGTGACTTGGCCTTCGCAAATAAAATATTATGGTTTGAGTTCTGGCACGTCGGGCGGACCAAGTAAATATATTCCTGAGAGTGAGGAAATGTTACGTTCTATGCGTCGTGCAGGATTAAAAATGTTTTTTTGCCTCACAAAATATGACGAAATAAACGAAAGCGTATTTTTTAAAGATATGCTCATGATTGGCGGCTCTACGGAACTCAACAACCATGGCGAATATTTTTCGGGTGATTTGAGTGGTATCAATGCGCGCCGACCGCCGATTTGGATGCGTAGCAAATACAAGCCAGGTGCGAAGATTGCCAAAATAAAAGATTGGACAAAACGAATAGAGTACATTGCTGAAAATGCAGCAAAATGGGATATTGGCGTCATGTCGGGCATTCCGTCGTGGGTACAATTGACGATAGAGCGTATCATTGAGTATCATAAATTGGACAATATACACCAGTTGTGGCCGAATTTGCAGATATTTGTGAGTGGTGGTATTGCGTTAGAGCCTTACAAAAAGTCATTCGATAAACTTTGTGGCAAGCCTTTGATATACATGGATACGTATTTGGCTTCGGAAGGATTTATCGCATTTCAGGCACGTCCCGAAACGCATAGTATGGCATTGGCGCTCAACAACGGTATTTTCTTTGAATTTATACCTTTCAATGACGAAAATTTTGAAGACGGTTTGCCAAAACCCAATGCTGTGGCACTCAATATAGATGGCATAAAATTAGGAGTGGATTATGCCTTGTTGCTCTCAACTTGTAGCGGTTCGTGGCGGTATTTGATTGGCGATACTGTTCGATTTACGGATATTGAGCGTGCCGAAATTATCATTACTGGTCGCACAAAGCACTTTTTGAGCATCTGTGGCGAACACCTTTCGGTGGACAACATGAACGTAGCCATACAACGCGCGCAAGAACATTTTGATGTCAGAATACCAGAATATACAGTCGCGGCGAAGCCGAAAGATGGCTTTTTTACGCACAAATGGTACATCGCGGTAGATGAAGAAATAGACAAACAAGCCTTGATTGTATTCATTGACAATGTATTGAAAGAGATAAACGATGACTACGCTACCGAACGAAAAGAAGTTCTCAAAGATTTGGAAATAGATCTTGTGCCTTCAAAAGTGTTTTATGAATTTCTGCAAAGTACTGGCAAAAGTGCAGGACAAAGTAAATTTCCTCGTGTGCTACAAAAAGCGCAGATTCGAGAATGGGATAGTTTTTATAAAAATTTTTAATTAAAAAGTTCTTTTAAATTTTCTGTGTATATATAAAGTATAGGTTTTTTGCCTCCAAAAGTATTAAGTATTTGAGTATTAAGTATTCAAGTCGAGATAATAAGCTAATAGTTAGACGCTTAGGTATTGTTAAAACGGTAATACTTAATACTTTTATACTTTATACCATAGAATATTTGAGTAGAAAACAGGCATTTTGAATTTGCTTTTTATTTTAACGATATTATGAGTAGAAGATCTAAAACACCACGGACTGTGGAAAATGTGCTAATCACAGGATTGGCAGACAAAGGGCGTGGCGTAGGTCGCACGAGCGAAGGACAAGTTGTATTTTTGGAAGGTACTGCGCCAGGCGATGTGGTGGATGCAGTAGTGAAAAAGAAAAAAGATATTCTGGAAGGCGAAGCAACGCATTTTCATACGTATTCTCCCGATCGTGTCACACCTTTTTGTGGGCATTTTGGCGTTTGTGGTGGTTGTAAATTGCAACATATCAGTTACGAAGGACAGCTTGCAGCAAAAGACCAAATCGTGCATGATGCGCTGACGCGTATCGGTAAAGTGTCGGTAGGTACTTTTGAGCCAATTATTGGCGCAGAAGAAACGCGTTTTTATCGCAATAAACTAGAGTTTGCTTTCTCCAATAAACGTTGGCTGACGTATGATGAACTCAAAAGCGGCATTTCGAACCAAGAAGATGTGCTGGGTTTTCATAGAGCTGGTGCGTTCGATAAAATTTTGAACATCGATACTTGTTATTTGATGGCAGAGCCAATGAACGCTATCCGAAACGCGATGCGCACCATTGCGATAGAGCAAGGCTTGGTTTTTTTTGATACCAAGGAGCAAAAAGGATTTTTGCGACAAACCATGATTCGGATTACGACCTTGGGCGACATATTGCTCGTAGTTGGTTTTTATAAAGAGCATGAATACCGCCGCAACAATTACTTGAATGCCATTGCGGAGCAGTTTCCACAAATCACGTCATTGCAGTATTTTATAAACGGAAAAGGAAACGATAGTTTTCATGGTATGGATATAAAGGTGCATTATGGCAAGCCGTATATAGAAGAAAAATTGGGCGATGTCACGTTTCGGATTGGGCCACATTCGTTTTTTCAGACGAGTACGCGACAAGCCGAACGTTTGTTTGATACCGTAAAAGATTTTGCTGATTTCAAAGGTCACGAAAATGTATATGATCTTTATACTGGGCTCGGAAGTATCGCTTTGTATGTCGCAAAAGCCTGTAAACAAGTGGTCGCGATAGAGGAGATTGAAGAAGCTATCATAGACGCTCGTGCCAATGCGGAACTCAATAGCATCGACAATTGTATATTTTATGCTGGCGATGTGAAAAATATATTGACTGCAGAATTTGCTGCACTACACGGCAAGCCAGATATATTGATTACGGATCCGCCACGTGCTGGGATGCATGAAAAAGTAGTAGAGATGTTACTCCAATTGGCGGCACCCAAAATCGTATATGTAAGTTGTAATCCTGCTACACAAGCACGTGATTTACAGTTATTGAGCGTAAAATATGATGTGCAAAGATCTCGTGCGGTCGATATGTTCCCATATACGCACCATATCGAAAACGTAGCCTTATTGACCTTAAAACCTGAATTTGTATAAACACGATGGACGATAAATTAATATTACTCGAAAGAGATTTGAAGGTTTTTAAGCCAGTATTGAGCAAAGCGGCCGATACCGTCATAAATGAAGATGTGTCTAAGTATCCGATATTTGTGGTACATCAGCACCAAGTGGATATGGGAATCCCCTTGATTGTGATGGAAGAAAATCAGTCTAAATGGTCAATCAATGTATCGACCTTGGAGGAGTTTGTGACGAAGCAAATTATACAGATTGACAAAATTGATGAATTTCGGAAAGTATATAAAGAAGCCGAAGGCGAATTGTGCTTGTTTGTGTTGAGCGAACTTGGCGCTACATTTATATTTTTACCAAAAACAGAATTTGAATAATCGTTTGATAATCAGTATTTTAAATAAAAAAGCAAACTTATACGAGTTTGCTTTTTTTATTTATTTCAAGATGAATATTTTTATTTTTATGATTATAACTTCGATATTTTATTTAAAAAGTTTGCCTTTACGATGGTAAGTCCCTCCTTTGGAGGGATTAACTTCGTTGAGGGCTTCGCCGTTTAGGGAGGTCTCGTTATTTAGTTATTTTCTTTCTGAAAACTTCATACTATTAAAAATTATAACGCCATAATTTGGTGCGATAATTGTATTTTGTTAGTTATAAAAAGTGAAGTAAAATGTCAGAATATACGCCTAAAGCACCAGCACCAACCATACTCCATAGTTCGGATTTTAGACCTTATCATAAAATATTGCTCATAGAAGACAATCCTGCTGATGCAAGATTAGTCCAGATTTTGTTAGAAGAAGCTGATTTTGGCGCTTGCGAATACACCAACAAGACATCACTCGGCGAAGGTATGGCAGCGCTTGGCGAAAATGCGGATTTTGATGTTGTATTACTAGATCTTACGTTGCCCGATAGTCGCGGTTTTGATACCCTTTCGATACTTATCAATAGTTTTCCGAACATCAATGTGATTGTTATGACTGGGCTCTCTGACAAGCAGCTGGGCTTGAAAGCTGTGCAAGCTGGCGCACAAGATTTTATCATAAAAGGTATGATTGACGGAGAGACATTGGCTAAAACCATGCGATATTCCATAGAGCGTAGCAATGTGTTAAAACGCCTCGAAGAAGCCCAACGCCTTGCTCATATCGGTAACTGGGAATACAACCATGGTACAAAAGCGAACACCGTTTCGGAAGAAGTATTTCGGATATTTGGCTACGAAACGTCCGATATGCGTATCGAAATTGATAAACTTGATTATGCTATATATCCAACGAATATTTTCAGATCAATTCATAGCGAGGCTTATTTACAAGGTTTTGCTAGTAAAGACATTGATATTACAACGCCTTTAGGCGAAAAAAAATACATTTCTTTGCAGTGTCGCGTATTGCGTTACGAAAACGAACAACCTGTTTATAGCGGAATTGTGCAAGACATTACGGATCGTATAGAAGGCGATATATTGCGTAAAGAAAGGGATTTGGTGGCGCAGTCCGCCAAAATGAAAGAGAATTTTATTGCCAACATTAGCCACGAGATGCGTACACCCATGAACGCTATTTTGGGTATGAGTAACATTTTATTGAAGACACAACTTGATACAGAACAACTGAGTTATTTGGGTTCTATAAAGCAATCTTCCGAAATTTTGTTAGGTATTGTAAATGACATTTTAGAAATTTCTACGCTTCAAAATGGAAAAATTCTTTTCGACAATCAAGACTTTAACCTTTACGAAATGCTCGTGAATATGGTAGAA
>JAYUJV010000584.1:0-4975 GCA_043764975.1 Saprospirales bacterium | reverse complement strand
CCGATATTTTGAGGTCATTGTTGAGGTCTTCGCAAGGCGTAGTGCTTGTGTTTTTATCAACAGCATTATTCAAATATTGGTTTACATCGTTATTGTCTTGTACTCCGTTTGCATCTAAATCGCCGATTACGGTTTTGCCATTACAGACGTTTTTACAATCCAAAACAGCCGAGCCAAGTGGTGCTCCAGTACAATCTTGCAAGGTCGGACAATTAGGCAAAACAGACATGGAACGACCATTCGGATTCGACTTTAATCTGATGCACAATTGCCCCCAATTGTTATCATAATTTTTTTCAAAACGACCTAGTCCATCGGCTGCTTTTTTCCAATTTACACGCACCACTAGCGTAAAATCGCCATCTGGCACAGTCGTTACATCGAGCCATTGACAAGGCAAACCGTTGTCGTACTCATCAAAACAGCCGACCGAAATACCGAAAACGTTGTAATTAAACTTAGGCGTACTATTGAGTTCGCACAACAAATCACGTACTTGAAAACCAACTTTTGAGCCTTTATTTGCTTGTTTTCCTTTGTTATCGAATAACAAATACTCCGCATAATTGTCATAATGCACGTGTTGATGACAGGCATCGAACACCAATAATTGTTGATATTTAGGATTATTGAGGTCAGCAATAAAGAAATCTTGATCACCTTTGTTCCAAATTTTTGTATTGAAACGCACTAAATATCGCTTACCATCGCCATTCAGACAACCTTCTTTGAGCGTACAATCGTTCGGTTTGATGTCGATGCTATCAAATTTTATGGTTTTTCCCAATTGCTCCTGATCAATGACCAAATCTGGACCTCCACAACTTGAATTTCCGAATTGAAGACAAGAGCCATCGTTCACGAACGCCAAGGGATTGTAGTTGCAAGCCGTAGAATCGGTACAGCCTTTCGGTTTGCCGAGGTACTGAATCGTCCATTTTATGGGCGTGTTTTTGCAGGCTTCTCCACTTGCAATTTTGATATTGTAATGCTTATTTTTTTCTAATATGATACTTTTAATATCTGCTTTTAAGCCACATTCGTTAGAGAAATCGGCATAAAAAAGTGTTCCAACTTGCGTTGAATCATTGACTTTGCAATTTTCGTAACCATATATCTTCGTATCGCAATTTTCGAGCGTCGGACAAGTACTTATTTTGTATGAACCCAAACTATCCGCTTTAAAATCGTACCAAGTTTCGGGAAAAATAGTTTGAAAATTTCCTGTTTTTATCACAATCGATTTGTCGCAAATTTCGCCAATCTGACAATTAAATTTTGCTGAAAATTCACTCGTAAAACTTGGATTTTTTGCTATCGTATCATTGCCAAGCGTTACCCAAAATTTGCCAAAACCATCTAAAAAACCATCGCTGCCAGCATCATTTATTGTAAAATCTAAACAACTCGTATTCGGAACATTTATGGTCGTATTGTAAGTCGTATTTGATGTTAATTCGCCTTGATTTACTTGCTTATATATCGTGCCATCAAGGCTTTTCAAACGCCAAGAAGTTTCAAAACCAAACTGATCTGTTTCGATATGAACGGTCACCATTTTCAGGTTATTCGTACCGATTTGTGCAGTTCCGACACTTATATTTATTAATAAAATAAATAAAACAAGTAAGTTTTTCATTAAAAATGTATTAGAAAAATGTATAAATTATTTTTTAAATTTGTAAAATATTGATTTTAGAAAAAACGGATCTAAGTTAACTTCTAAATCAACAAAATACGTATTAATATTTTCATTTATACATTTCATCTATTATTTAATAACTTTAATCCATTGAAGGATAGAACACGTTTTTATACTCTCCGTTTGAACTCCCTTCTTTGGAGAAGGTCAGCATGGGCTTTACATCTCCCCTACTGGCTTCGCCTTCACTTCTACCCATTGACCAGGCAAATGAGCGTGAACATTGTTGTCGTACATGGCATCGCAACTGAGCGTTGGTAGATAATATCGACCGAGATAAGCGGCGTTTAGATAGACATAATACTTATGTTCAGCAGTACTTTTGAGGTCAAAATAAGTCATTACGCGATCGTCGCGTATGTCGCGATAATCCATTGGGCTATTTTTGCCTGCATCAATGCCGCTAATTCTGACGTTGTGGATTTCCCAACCTGAAGGGAAAATCTGCGATAGCATCAATTCTTCGTAGTCTTTGTTGAGTGTGCCAGGGTTTTTGACCGTCACTTCGGCTATAAAATCTTGTCCCTGACGGATGCCAGAAACGTCTATGTTTTCGCCTTTCATATCTTTATACATGACACTCATGGCGAGGTTGTTTTGAGCCGTTGTGTTGTCGCCATTTGTAGGCTGACCAGATATGATTAATCGAGCAAAAAGGATGTTTTTGCCTGTATTTTTAACCATAATCTTCCGCACACCTTCGTCTAATTTGACTGGAATTTGCACAAACGGACTCGAACTACCAGCGCTAATCACTTGACCATTTCCAAGTTGATAATTGAATGTATATTTTGAATCTATCGGCGTATCGCCAATAAATTTAGACACCGCCATCATAGAATATGCTGTCGATTGAGTGCTGTACCATTGTTGAGAACTGAGTTTTTGAGCAATGTTCTTCGTCACTTCGGCAGCAGCAGATTTATCACCGAGCGCCATAAAAGTTTCGAGCATCATGGCCTCATCGCGAAGATCTGAGCCGTAAGTATGCGACATTTCGTTGTATGGCGTAGCCACTTTTGGCAAATTAGCGATTAATTCCCTTGCAATTTCGGGTTTCCCTATTTTGGCGAAAGCCGCAGCCAGATTCCAACGACCCATTGGCGACAATCCTTTATTTTCGCGCAAGCGATTCATAACGCCCAAATCGGGAATATCAGCGAGCGCCATCGTGTATAAACGATAGGTTTGATCGAGTTCGGCTTGACCGATGTTCCAACCGTTCATGTAAGCTGGATCCCAAGTGCGCGACACGTTTTTCTGGTAGTTTTTCCAACGGTCTAACATTCCGATAGGTAGCGTAAAACCGAGTCGCTGCGCTTCGAGCATAAAATGCCCGACATAAGACGACGAATAATAATCGGCATAAGCGTTGCCGCCTGGCCAATATGAAAATCCGCCCGATTCGACTTGAAAACGCGATAAACGTTCGAGCGCTGTTTTGACATTACTCGAAGCTGCCAATTTTTGCTCATCCGTCAATTCTAATAATTTTGATACATATAATTGTGGAAATGCAGTCGAAGTCGTTTGCTCCACACAACCTCCTGGATAAGTAATTAAATATTTTAAACGAGAACCAATATTGATTGGCGGAATTGAAGAAATCTCTAAAATGCCTTCATTCGTACCTGTACTTCCCATTATGGAAATGGTTTGATTCCAAGTTTCGTTGGTCGCCATATCTTTATTTACTACCGTTGTGATGACTGGATTCGGGTTACGAACGTCAATTTCGAGGTCTTCGTAAGCGCGTTCGCCAGCGCCTTCGGCAATGACGCGGAATTTTGCAATACCGATTTTATCCTTTACTTTTATATCAAATTCGATGACATCTTCGCCAGGTTTGGCGAACGAAAGTGACTTAGAATTGCCACCGACAATGTCAATCAATCCACTCGTTTCTTCTACTCGAATATTTACATTTTTGACTTTATCCTCCATCGCGAATATCGTAACTGGCAATTTCAAGGTTTCGCCTGGTCCTAAAACCCTTGGCAAAGTCGTCAATAACATCAATGGTTTGCGGACTGGTGTGGCTTTTTCAAAGTTACCATATTGACCATTGTTCGCCGCCACAATCATGGTTCTGACAGACCCAATATAATTTGGCAACTTGATTTTATGTGTAGCAGATTGGCCTTTCGGCAAATAAAAAGGCCCCAAGTGCATCACAACTGGCTTGAAACGATTGGCTTTATTGTCCTTCGCATTTCGATTGACACCATCGCCACCTATACTCAATATTTTTTCGAGTTCGCCACCATACGCGCCCAATACTTGATCATAAATATCCCAAGTTTTTACGCCCAACGCCTCACGTGCATAAAATGAAGTCCAAGGGTCTGGCGTTTTGAATCGCGTCAAATCCAACAAACCTTCGTCCACGACAGCGATTGTGTAGGCCATTGCATTGCCTGATTGCTCTTTTACGTTCATCGTAAATGTCTGTTCGGGTTCGAGTACATCGGGCATAGAAGCGACGGGTTGCAAACGCGTGCCTAGATCTTCGACATTGACTGGCACGATGCCATAAAGGCGAATCGGCAAATCATTTTTGACTTGTCCATGCGGCTGTATCAGCGTCACGTGCGCATAAACGGTTGGCGCCATGTCTGGCGTGGCAGGAAAAGTAAACTTGTTTTCGCCAGCTTTGGCCGTCATCCAATAATGCTGCAACACTTTTGAGCCGTTTTCAATCGTAATCAAACAACGCCCAACTTCGCCAGTCGGAATCGTGAGTTCTATTTGGTCGCCAACGGCATATTTTTCTTTATTTACCTTAAAATCCAACATAGCCGCCGCAGCGCGCGAGTCTTGATCTGGCGTAAAATCATCCTCGTCCCAAGGATAACCTGCGTTGAAAAAGTCGCCAGTCGCGTGTCCGCCTTCGGTATCGACAACGCGCACAAAATATCGTCCCCATTCAGAAACTGATACTTTCCAATCAATTTGACCTTTGGCATTTGTTTTCAAAACACCTTTCTTTATAGCCGTTTTTGACTCATTGTTGTTAAATTCAGAAACATAATCGTTTCCGCTGTCCCACCACCAACGCCAGTTGATGCGGTAGAGTTCGACATTTATTTTCGCATTGGCCTTTGGTTTTCCGAAAGGATCTAACGCCACAATGTTGATTGTATTATTTTGACCGACTTTTGCTTGTTTATTTTGTTGTTTATCACGCGGCATATTTACACCTATATATGTAGGATATGAATAATAAGGCATCGAAAAATTGTCGATGCTAAAATCGCCGCCTTTTTCGATGAC
>JAYUJV010000583.1:0-1878 GCA_043764975.1 Saprospirales bacterium | reverse complement strand
CACCATAGTTCAAAAAGTTTTGAACGGCAGATTTACCAAACGAATTGTCTGGGAAACGACCGTTTTTGAGATTACCTACACGCCAAAAATTCGTATAGGAAACATTGGCTGCAGCAAATAAATCAAATTTGCGACCCTTGTAATCAATTTGATGCCAAGTGCTGAGTTTGTTGATATGATTATCATAATCGTAACCGTATTTATCGCCTACTTTCAACAATTGGTTTGGCTTGTCGATGTTATTCTGAAGTGAATTTGGACTATCGGGAAACGCACGTTCAGCAAACTGATCTACGTTTACGAACCAATCTGCACCCAACAAATCATTTACGGTATTGAAGTTTTTACCATGAAAATATTGGTAAGTCAAACCACTCGAATACGTGAGGTTTTCGCCCAATATGTTCTGATAATTGGTATTAAAATTAAATTCTTTACTGTCAGTACGGCGTTCGCTGATGATATAATGCGCACGTTTGCCTGTTACGTTATTGCCCGCAATACCATCTACGTCTTTTATGGTCGTAGAATTGTTGCGATTGGCAAAATAGAAATTATCAAAATTAAGTTGTAATGAGTTTGGATTGGCAATTAGAAAATCCGTCAAACGCTGCTGTTGTCTATCATCTTGCTGATAAGTCGGCAATTTTGAATAATAATCAGGTCTCGGATTTGAGGCATTGTACCAATCGATACCCGAAGTGCCATATCTCGTGGATTGAAACGAAGCCGCCGTCATCAAAGACGAATGGTTATTGATGACAAAATCATGGCGAAGGATTGCCGTTGGCAAATGATATTGGTCTTGTGACGAATTGCGTACTTTTCCGTTTTGATAACCTAAGTTTGGATTATAATAAGGATTATTGGTCAATGTTATAACTTCTGCAACCGTATTTGTTTGTTTACCACGAACAGTTGGCGAGCCAAAAACCGTAAGGTTCAAACTATGTCTTGCATTTATTTTGCGATCCACTGAGCCAAAATACGTGTAACTATCCAAGTTTGTGCCTGGCACATAACCAGATGTTGCCCAACGTTTTGAAGCTGCAAACGCATACGCCCAACCATCGCTTTGGCGACCAGTGGCATAAGTAGCTGTGATTCTGTTTGTATATGTTCTGTTACTGAATGCCGTTCCGATACTTTTTGTCTTACGAATGTACGAAGCGCGCGTGTCCAAAAACACCGAACCGCCAATGTTACCGAACGAAAAACCTGCTGGTGCAAGGCCAATAATATTCGTTTGGTTGCTCGTAACGCCAGTCAAACCTGTCAAAGTTGTACCAAATTCTACGCGGTCATCATCGAGGTCATTGAAAGGTACGCCGTTCATCGTATATGCATCGGTATTGCCTACATAACCACGGTTACGAAAACGAGCCGAACGCAAATTGAAGTTCGCTTGCGAAAAATAAGGATCGCGCGAAGCGGTCAATAATTCAGATACGTTTTGTTGATTATTGGTGTCATCATCCTGCTCATCTTCTGTTAGGGCGATTTGAGGAATGTCTTCGGGTCGGATTGCTTTTGGGTGAGAGAGTTCAATGACTCCGAGATCTGTTTTTCTAGAAATTTTGAGGGTTTGGGTTATGGATTCGTAAGAAGCCATTTCGATAGTGACAGTATGCGTACCGTCTTCAATCTTTCGGATTTTAAATTCGCCTTTAATGTCCGTTACAGCACTTGTTTTGACTTTCGATACTGTAATGTGCACACCTTCAAGCGGAACTTTCGTTTCGGCATCTATCACGCGGCCACTCAATGTATTTTGAGCATTCGTGACAAGCATACCAAATAAAAATCCTACTAAGAGTAATAATTTTTTCATTCAATAATTTTTAATAAACCTTTAATAAATGTAAATATTTAGGTATT
>JAYUJV010000582.1:0-1879 GCA_043764975.1 Saprospirales bacterium | reverse complement strand
AAGCCTTGCTTTATTTTGCCAGTCGAGGCGTAAAAGAAGTTACGATACAGCCCAAATATATGGGTTCATATTGCGATATTTATTTGCATCGCAACATAGAAGATTCGTATTTTGTGAGTCGCAATGGTTACAGTATTCGCCATCTTGATTTAGATTTAGCGAAGAAAAAATGCGAAGCACTACATCAAAAACTACAAAATCTTTGGGATGCTGACGCTGAAATGGTCTTGATTCAATCCGAATTAATGCCTTGGTCGGCACTTGGCAAAGGCTTAGTAGATCGCGAATTTGGCGGTTATGGATTTAGTCACGAGACGCACCAACAGTTTTTGGCAAAAAGCGATATGTATGAAAAATTAGAAAAAGTACGTGCATCGGCATCGTTTGTCGAATACGAAAATGATGTTAAAGTATTGAAAGCGAAGCAATTAGCTGAAAAATATAAGCCTCACGTCATTCGCCAATACGATGCTGTTTTGAATATGCCAATCTTGAATCTGGACGAATATGCGAGCGATGTTCGCTTGTATCAATCGCAAGTAGAGTTGTATGGTGCGGAAGCAGAGCTGTATTTTAAGCCATTTAATGTCCTAAAAGTTTGCTACAAAAACGGGCAAGAAGAAATATGGAATGACAACATTCGTGGTTTTGAAGCCGTCAGCGAAGACACGCAACTGGTCCTCAATCTCGACGATATGGAATTGGCTTGTGCAGAAAGCTATGCGTTTTTTGAGCAACTCGTCGCCGCACAGCACGAAGGCGTGATGATTAAGCCACGTACTTGTTTTGACCCCAATTTGCCACCTGCATTTAAGGTACGAAACAATGATTATTTGCAAATGATATATGGCATCAATTTTAGAAAAGATTACGAAGATTACCTTCAAAAACGTAGTATTCGTCGCAAATTGGAGTGCTCTATCAAAGATTGGCAATTGAGTTATGATATGCTACGTGTGCCAAATCATAGCATCAATACCGAAAATTATCGCCTAAAATTGTTGTGTTACAAGCGTATCGTACAGGAAAATATGGAGATAGACTTGGATAAAAGGTTGTGAAGGCCTCCCCTAACCCCTCCAAAGGAGGGGAACGCCATCGTAATAGCTAAACGAGTGGCCACATCTTAGTGCTTCCCTCCTTTGGAGGGACTGAGGGAGGTCTTTATCACGATGGTGCTCCTCTCCTTTGGAGAGGTTGGGAGAGGTCTCTTTTACCACTTTATCTCACTTTTCCCTTGCGTTTTCAACAATTCGTTGGCTTGAGAGAAGTGTTTTGAGCCGAAAAATGCACCGCCAGCTAAGGGCGATGGATGCGCAGCTTCCAGGATATGGTGTTTTGAAGCGTCGATGAGGTCGCGTTTAGCTTTGGCAAAATTGCCCCAAAGCATAAATACCAAACCCGAACGCTCGTCTGATAGTTTTTTGATGACGGCATCGGTAAATGTTTGCCAGCCGATGCTTTTGTGAGAAGCCGCTAAATTGGCCTCAACAGTCAGCATAGAGTTTAGTAAAAATACGCCTTGCGTGGCCCAATGACTAAGGTCGCCATGCGTCGGAATATCCAAACCCAAGTCGGTTTTGAGTTCTTTGTAAATATTTTTGAGCGAAGCTGGCACAGCAGCGGTACGCGGAACTGAAAACGATAAACCCATAGCTTGACCTGCGCCATGATACGGATCTTGACCAATGATGACGACTTTTACGTCCTCAAAAGGTGTGCTATCAAAGGCATTGAAAATTTGGCCACCTGGCGGATAAATGGTTTTTCCAGCTGCTTTTTCGTTGACTAAAAAAGTTCTGATGGCTTGAAAATAAGGCTGCTCGAACTCCTTTTCGAGCTGCTCAAACCAACTTTGATGTATTTTTACCTGACTCAT
>JAYUJV010000581.1:0-1884 GCA_043764975.1 Saprospirales bacterium | reverse complement strand
AATGGCAGTTCTCTTTGGGTGCAATCATTGCCTTGTTCCACGACGTATTGTTGGTTATGTCTATCTTTACACTATTCCACGGTTTCTTACCTTGGAGCATGGAGGTAGATCAGGCTTTCATAGCGGCTATCTTGACCATTATTGGTTACTCAATGAACGATACTGTAGTTGTTTATGACCGTATTCGTGAGTTCATGCGTACATACCAAGGTCGTAGCAAAGCAGAAGTTATCAACGATGCGATCAACAACACATTGAGTCGTACTGTAATGACTTCATTCATTACGTTCTTAAGTATGTTAATCTTGTTTATATTTGGTGGTAGTTCAGTACGTGGTTTTGCATTTGCCTTAGTGGTAGGTGTAGTTATTGGTACTTATTCTTCAATCTTCATCGCGACACCAATCATGATGGACTTGACAGATGAGAACTTGACATCAGGTGGCACACAAGTCGTTGACGCTGCAAAAAAAGAAGCTATTAAAGCATAATCTAAAACAATCGTTTTAATATAAATACCAAAAGGCATCATCTGTAATAGATGATGTCTTTTTTTTGATTTAAAAAAAATAATCATCAAAATGAAAATCCATTTTTAAATCTATTTTGTTATATATTTGTATTTTGATGATAAATAACGTGTAAACAAAAAAAACGATGATGAATTACGCCCTTACGATAGGCCGACTTTTTGGGATTCAGATAAAGATGCATTGGTCGTTTTTATTTATATCACTAGTGGTAATATATTGGCGCATCGGTTTAGACAACGATTGGAGTACGATTGGGCGTTGGTGCGCTTTTTTATTCGCAACTATATTTTGCGTTTTTTTACACGAACTTGGTCATGCGCTGAGTGCAAAATATTATGGCATCACAACGGAACACATTACGCTGTTGCCTATTGGTGGCATGGCGGTACTCAACGGGCTGCCAAAAAAAGCAACGCATGAAATGATGGTGGCATTTGCTGGACCATTTGCTAATTTATTGATAGCGATTGTGTTGGCTTTGTACCTATGGCTCACGACCGAGCAAGGCATCGCGCTGATAGGCGTAGAAGAAGGCTTATTTGATTATGATTTAAATTTTTTACAAATCATCTTTCGCATCAACTTTTGTTTATTTGCGTTCAATTTATTCCCAGCATACCCTTTTGATGGGTGGCGAATATTTAGGGCTGGCTTGAGTACCATGATGTCGAGATTAAAAGCTACACGTATTTCGATTTATGTGAGCTTTGCCCTCGGTTTGGCACTCCTCATTTATGGCCTTATTATAGACGATAAACGCTTGATGGTACTTGGCGTTTTTACATTATTTATGATTCGTAGGGCGATACCATTGACCTATGAAGCGCGTGAAGCGTAAACTCACTGCCCCATAAACAACAAAATATCATCTACATATTGGCGATGATTGGCGAGGCGAGGCACTTTATTTTGACCGCCAAATTTGCCTTTCGAGCGCAACCAATGATGAAAAGTACCGCGTGGCAATATGCGCGCGCACAAACGGTTGAGCGCCAAATTTTTATATCGTTTGGCTTCGTAATCGGAGTTTACACGCTGTAGGTTTTGATCTAAAAGCGTGTTAAACTGCTCAATATCAGCAGGTTGTCTGTCAAACTCGATGAGCCATTCGTGACCGCCTTTACCGTGTTCGTTGAAGTAAATTGGCGCCACTGTATATTCTGCAACCGCTACATCGAGTACTTTACAAGTTTCTTCGAGCGCTTTATCGGTATTCGACACCATCACTTCTTCGCCAAAAGCATTCACAAACTGTTGAGTGCGGCCAGTCACTTTTATTTTGTAAGGCATAACGGACGTAAACATGACCGTATCGCCAGTCGCATAACGCCACAACCCAGAATTGGTCGTG
>JAYUJV010000580.1:0-1885 GCA_043764975.1 Saprospirales bacterium | reverse complement strand
AAGGCCGTTTGGTAAACTTAGGTTGTGCAACTGGTCACCCATCATTCGTGATGTCGAACTCGTTCACGAACCAGACGTTGGCTCAATTGGAACTTTGGCAAAACTCAGGTAACTACGAAAACAAAGTTTACGTTTTACCTCGTCACTTGGATGAAAAAGTAGCTAAATTGCACCTTGCAAAAATCGGTGTTGAGTTAGAAGAATTGACTCCAGTTCAAGCTGATTATATCGGTGTGAAAGTGGAAGGTCCATTCAAAACAGAGATGTACAGATATTAATCTTTAATTAAGAAAATTAAATTAATTAAAATAATTAAAGAAATAACTTCTTGATAAATAAAAACGTCGTGTTGGTTTATACTTTCACGACGTTTTTTTGTGTTAAAATAAAAAATTCAATTCTGAATGATTTGAAATCAGAATGAAAAGTGTAATTTTGTGAAAAATCGGTAACACACTATTATGAGCGATCAAAATTTAGATCAGTTAGAGGTTAATAAAGGAGAAATTAACTTCAAAAAAGCGAGTTCGTTTTATGCTGAATTTGTCGGCAAAGGCGATATGGTTTTTGATATTGGCCCACATCAAGGCGAATATTCAGAAGTATTTTTGAAACTCGGTGCTAAGGTTTTAGCCGTAGAGCCACGACCAAGTCAGCAAGTTTTTTTGAACGATTTGTTCAAAAATAACCTACGATTTATGCTTAAAAATGCAGCCGTTGGAAGCAAAATTGCGGTTTTGCCAATGCCCGAAGATCGGATAACGCCAGTCATCGCTGCACTACCCTACGCAGATGAACAGCAATTATTGACACATTACATGACGGCTTCGATGAGCCAAACCATTGATATACAAGTAGTTACGCTCGACAAAATGATAGAAGATTACGGTTTGCCAATGTTTTGCAAAATAAATGTAGAAGGTTTTGGATCAGAAGTGTTACGCGGATTGTCTTATGCTGTCAATTGCATTGCTATAGATATTTCTACCTATAATTTAGAAAGAGTCGCTGAAATAATTCGAGTTTTATTGGGACTAAGTCAATACGAATTTAATTGGTCGCGCAATGGGAGTTACAAATTGGAAGAAAAAAATTGGATCAATGCCAAAGCGCTTCATTCTTCGATTGCTGAATACAGAAAAGCATACATCGAAGGTGTTTTGTTTGCCAGAATTATTGAAAAAGAAGACACTTTTTTGAATTAAAAAAATTAAGTTAATTAAAGAAATTAAAACAATATACTGAATTATAGTGTTTTATTTTAATTATAAATGATGTTTTACTTAGTTAAGCTAAATTGAAATCAACCCATTTTTGTATTGAACAATCAATTGATAAAACAAGCGGAAGCCTTTTTGCCAACCCAATTTGGACAGTTCCAAATAGCTGCTTTTGCGACACATAGTGACGAGCCAATGCCTCATATTGCATTGATTCATAAGGATTTAGATATTTCAAAACCAGTTGTTGTGCGTATTCATTCGGAATGTATGACTGGCGATTTGTTCGGCTCTCGCAAGTGCGATTGTGGTGAACAATTGGTGTATTCATTGCATGAAATTGCCGATAAAAATGGTGTCTTGATCTATCTTCGCCAAGAAGGCCGTGGCATTGGGCTAATCAATAAACTAAAAGCATATCAATTACAAGAGCAAGGTTTTGATACCATTGAAGCAAACACGCACCTTGGTTTTGAGTCCGATTCACGTCAATATAACGATGCACTCACGATACTTAATTCTTTGAATATCAGTCAGATACGATTGCTAACCAATAACCCATTGAAGGTAAAAGCATTTGACAATTCTACGATTAGAGTGACTGAAAGATTAGCGATACGCATTGAGCCAAACGAAGACAATCAACATTATTTTGATGTCAAAAA
>JAYUJV010000579.1:0-1885 GCA_043764975.1 Saprospirales bacterium | reverse complement strand
CATGGACAAAAAAAATCTTGAACGTTACTACCACGAAGTCGTGTTGCCGAAAGCACCGAATGCTAAAATCGTGTATTATGAAGGCGGCAGAAGAGCTTAATTTTTAATTAAAGAAATTAAGGAAATTAAGAGAATTAAAATAATTGATTCATATATTAAGCACTTGATAACCAATGTTTTATATAAAAAAAGTACTACAAAACGACCTGTTTTGTAGCACTTTTTTTATGTCTAAAACTCCTCTAAAATTCCTCTAACAAGCGGCTTGCATTGCGGCCGAAGTTATCTTGCATATCGGTACCATCTATGGAGTTGCCGATTTGCTGATCTTTTGCACCGCCATAAAGTACGGTTTTCCAGCGCGGATTGCTGAGTTCGCCGCGAGCGTTGGAGTGCAGCAATCGAAAATCGTTGGCGACGAGCGTTTGGTTATAAAACAAAAATTTGATGTTTTTTTGGTTCGTCATCGGAAAATCATTGTAACGCCACATTTCGTAAGGCGGTGCTACGGCATCATTTTCGACCGTCAAAATATCGTCGGGGCGACCGTATTTTAGGTAAATATAGCCGCGATCGGTCTCAAAACCATAGCCAAAACCAGTTTTGTACATCTCATCAACCGCTTTTGCCACTTCCATATACTGATTGTAGGCCGTTTCGGGATTATTCGGGTTTTTGACCGCCCAATATCGGAACAAAAATCGGCGCTGCGCTTGCGTGTTGTGTTCTTTCACGAGGCGATTGAGCAACGAAGCATCGTCGCCACGCATTTTGCACGAAATCGCTTTTAGCGAATACCGCAACTGAAACGTATCGAGTTTGGCCACAAACTCTTTTTCGAGCGCATCATTCGATACATTGTCTTCTACATCCATGTATAAATAAGGATTGCTGCGGTCAAAAGTGACTGTTTTTTGTGACAGCATTTGCTTCAATCGGTTGCGCACATCTACATTCAAGGTATAAAATCCATTCCCCAATTTTGAAATATCCAACTGTAACAATAGTGCCCCGACCGCTTGCGGTTTCACCTTTTTTTGACCAATAATATTCGTCATCGTAGCTTGTCCATTTATACTTTTCGTGATGTAATACGACACCGCTACATCTTCTTTAACATTATATAACTCGTTGTAAAACATCAAGTTAGTGGATGTTTTGTTATAAAATAGCGTGGTCAAAGGCTCCATATAGTAACCGTTTTTGACAAGTGGATTTGTGGTATTGGTATCTGCTTTAAACGTCTGCAGCAACACGATATCCGATTGCCAAATATTATTTTTATCGGCAGCAATCGTCAATGTTTTTTCGCGCGAAGCCTTGTTGTTTGGATCGGCCAAATCCTCGAATTCGACCACGATCGTATATGTGCCTTCGTTCAGTGCGAAGCGGCGAATATCGAGTAAATTTTGCACGCTTTGGGTCTGTTGTCCGCGTAGATTATACTTATCGAAGGTCACGATTTTGTCGCCTTGCTTTACGAGTATCAGGACTTGAACGCCACATTGTAGCTTTTTGGTCGGCAATATTTGTTGTCCAAGCGTTTGCCCAATCACTTCTATATTGACCTCCACAAAAGGTTTGTCTTGACTATAAAACGCAGCACAATACAGCGCTGCATCCAAGGCATATATCCTCGAAAACAAGCAGATAAAAACGAAACTTAATATTATTTTTTTCATTTTTT
This sequence comes from Saprospirales bacterium, assembly GCA_043764975.1. Classification (GTDB taxonomy): domain Bacteria; phylum Bacteroidota; class Bacteroidia; order Chitinophagales; family Saprospiraceae; genus JAYUJV01. The sequence goes on along the minus strand of JAYUJV010000579.1, from coordinate 198 downwards.
GTTTTTAAATATTTATTTAAAACATTGATTATTAATTATTTATACATTGTCAATATTCATTAATGACTAAATATCAAAAATACCCTCGCTAAGGCACAAGGCTTTAACAAGGGTATTTTTCTTAGAGATATGGAGTCAAAAAACCGCTTCATACACAGTTCTAAATCATTAACGTATGAAAAATGCTTTTGTATCAAT
>JAYUJV010000578.1:0-1885 GCA_043764975.1 Saprospirales bacterium | reverse complement strand
AAGAAGAAACAGAATTGTCGCACGCATTGCTTGGTATTCAACTTTGTGAAAAGTATGGCGAACACGCCGTTATCTGTAATGCAGTTGGTGCTCACCACGATGAGATAGAAATGAATAACATCATTTCTCCAATCGTTCAGGCTTGTGATGCTATCTCAGGCGCGCGCCCTGGCGCACGTCGCGAAATCCTCGAAAGTTACTTGAAGCGTATCGGTGAACTCGAAGAATTGGCAATGGGTCACGAAGGTGTGCAAAAGGCTTACGCTATGCAAGCTGGTCGCGAACTCCGCGTTATCGTAGAGTCTGAAAAAGTGACAGATCAATATGCAGACGATTTGAGTTTTATGATTGCTCAAAAAATACAAAACGAAATGCAGTATCCAGGTCAAATAAAAGTAACCGTAATTCGTGAAAAACGTGCCACTTCGTTCGCGCGCTAATCTCGATATTTCGATTATAAAACATACAAAAGCCTTCATGTCTATTTAGATTTGAAGGCTTTTTTTGTTAAGACCTCCCCAACCAGTTTTAAGTGCGTCCAATTGGTAATTGGACGATACTACGTTTGCAAATTAGCAATACGTCGTTCAATTAACGATTGAACACACTACATTTTACAATAGTTTATGCTTATATAAAAATTAGCTTTCTTTTTTTAATAAAAAAACTTATTTCAAATCCATTTCAAAATGAAAAAACTATTTTATATTTCAATATTGCTGCTGTTATCGTGGCAATGTAGCCGACAGTTAGCGCAAATACCGAAAACGGTAGCGCCAGTGAAAACTAAATTTCCAGAAGATTGGGAAGGTCATTGGCTCGGCGATTTGGAGATATACAACACCAAAGGCAAACAACAGACGGTGGCAATGGAGTTAGAAATCTTGAAAATAGATACCTCGAAAACACGCTACACTTGCGCCTTGATCTATGGCGAAGACAAAGTAAAAGGTCGCCGCCCTTACGAAATGATTATCAGTGACGCAGCGAATGGACATTTCATAAACGATGAAAAAAACACAATCCTCATGGACGAGTATTTGATTGGCGACGTCCTGTATTGTAGTTTCGCGGTAGAAAACAATTATCTGACATCGCGATTCGAGAAAATCGGCGATGCCATACAATATGAAATAACGGTGGCTGATGTAAAACCAATAAATGTAACTGGCAACCAAATTGTGGCTGGCGATACCATACCTGCGGTAAGTTCCTACAAGATGAAAAGCGTACAAAAGGCATTTTTGAAAAAGAAAAAAGCCATATAGAAATTATTTCTATATGGCTTTTTGATGCTATTTTTTACTCCTTCCTTTTTGGGGAAGATTGGGATGGGGCCAGATTTAGGGAGGTCGCTTTTACATCATCTTAAAACTCACTGGCACAGTCAACCACATCGTAACTGGTTTGCCGCGAAGTATGCCTGGCATAAATGCTGAAAGACGAACCACACGAAGTGCTTCCTCGTCACAACCTGCACCAATACCTTTTCCGATTTCGGATTGGATAATTTTTCCAGTTTCGTCAATCTGAACGCGTACTTGTACTGTACCTTGCACACCATTTTCACGCGCCACCATTGGATATTTCACGCGCATATACATTTCTTTTTCACCTTTTGCAAGTGTAGGTAATTGCTCCATCACTGCAGGTGCCGCATCTGGAGAAGCTGGCACTGCGCTACGTTGTGCAAAAATTGTGCTTGGTGCAATGGCCGCTACAAAAGCAATGGCGATAACCATTAGTTTATTCATGTTTTTCATGCTATATAAATTTAAAATCTAGCTGTTTAAAATAAAAAAATAAAAATCAGAGTATAAAGGTATAAATAAAATGTAGGATTTGCAAATACTTCTTAGTTTTGCAGCATGGTTTTAATTGTTTT
>JAYUJV010000577.1:0-5006 GCA_043764975.1 Saprospirales bacterium | reverse complement strand
TTTACATTTACCGTATCAACGTCAAAGTGCCTTTGCGTTCGAGTTCGAGGCCATCGGTACGTTTTGCTTTTATATAATAAGTATAAACGCCTTGCGGCATATCTCGACCTTGTCCGCCCAATTGCCCATTCCAACCTTCGGCAATGGTCGTTGTCGTAAATACGACTGAGCCATAACGGTCATAGATAGTCATTTTGTAATCAAGGCCTTCCGAAAAAGAAATGAGTGGTTTAAATTCTTGATTGCGCCCGTAAGGCACAAAAGCATTCGGTACAGCGATGCCTGGCGTTTGGTTCACGCAAGCGATGTTCGAGCGCGATTTTACGCTCGTCGAAGCGCCAGCAGGTAAAGCGAGGATAGCCGAAGCCACTACATAATAGCAGCTTTTTGCTTCTTCGGGATTATTACCATCGACCTTATCCACAAAAGTTGTGTCTTTGAGATACGAGCCGATTAGCTTTTCATCTGTGCCAACTATTTTGTATAAGTCGTAGTAAGATGCACCTGCGGTTTGGGCATCAAATTTTGTCCAAGTCAGGCTATTCGTAAAATCAGGGTTGGGTTTGCCAGCTATAAAGACCGTTGCCGCATAGTTAGAAGCCACCGAATCTTTACATTTATCAAACGTTTTTATTTTATAATATAGCTTTTGCGCGCTTGGATTCGCACTTGCATCTACGTAAATATTCTCTTGTATGAGTGGCGTTTTAGTCGTGTTTGAAGCAACATTGGCGTAAGCATTTTGAGCATTACTTCGCAAAATATTGTGGCTCACAAGTTCGGCGTCGGTATTCCAGAGCCAAGTGACTTCTACTTTGTTATCGGCCGTAACGCTTACATTTTTCAAAAATAAGTTTTTGACGTTTCGCAACACCGCTGCCGTAAACGTATATTCGCTTGTATTGGCTACAATCTGCGGATTTCCTTTTTTTATGCTTCTTATATAAATGGTATATTTTTCGCCATTCGTCAAGTTTTTATACAAATAAGTGGTATCGGCAGCTTTCACAGAGTCCACGAGCGCAATTGGGCCAGCACCAATCTTGACATATACATAATGCTTTTCAATACCTTCTTTCCAGCTACGATAGCGATTCCAGGTCAATAAACTAGTGCGTTTACAAGCGTCTTGCGTGCCACTAAGCATGATAGACGTATGCGAGCTACCAAATAAACTTGTATTGTTGCAGCGGTCTGCCGCCAATACATAATAGGTTTCTTGTTGTTTGCTAGGTACTGACTTTAAGTCTATATAACTCAATTTACCAATCACGGTATCAATCGGCGACACACCACTGCCTATTTTTTTATAAATCACATAATCATACGTTTCGTTTTTACTGGCCTTATTCCAAGTAATAAGCGCTTTGCCATTTTCGACCGATACAGATTTTATTTCTGTAATCGGCGGCAATTTATTGTCGAGCGTATCCGACGACAAGCGATTGTCGGGACAAGCAAAATCGCTTTGCATGAAGTAATAAAAAGTGGTGTCTAACACTGGTTTTTTATAAAACTTCGTCTGCGCAGGATTCGTAATTTTGGTATATAACGAATACGGCCCATTGCGATTCAGCGATACGTAAATCAAATACGCATTGAACGGCCCACAAGTATTGACTGGCGTTGCCCATTTGAGTGTGTCTTTTTGTACACATTTAAAGTCGGGTGCAGCTATCTGAGCCATCATGCTCTGTGCGCCAAACAACACGCACAACAACCCAAGTATGTATTTTTTTAACAACATTTTTTTATTTTTAAAAAGGCTTTTTTAATTAAAATAAATATTTTTTTAATGATTAAAAATCGCCTATTAATTTGATTATCAGTATATTGTGATTTATTTTTAAAATAATTTTATTGTAAAAACCATGTCGCACCTACGGCGCTTAATGAAAATTTGGGTCTGAACTTATAGCTACCAATATGCCATACCTAACGGCATTTTTCAAAACACAAATGCCGTTAGGCATGACATATCGGTAAAACGATTAATCCACAGTATGTTTCTGAATTCCGTAGGAGTGACATATTTAAAGACACATTAAGCTCTTTATCATAGGAGTTGAACCTTATAACGTGTAAATAATAACTTGGCGTTGTCGCTACTATTTTAGACTTATACTTCGCGCCCCTCTCTAACTCTCCCCAAAAGGGAAAGAAAGATTGGCAAAGACATTTTGAAGCCCGATGCGCTGCATCGAACTTCAAATTTGGCTCGTCTAAGTCTAAAATACTACGCTCAACTTTGCCAACTTATTATCTACATGTTACTTATCTTAAAATATTACCTTCATTATTTTAATTTTCTTAATTTCTTTAATTTTTTCAACTCCCTTAATTTCTTTAATTCCAAAAAATCAATGCGCTTCGAGCCAATTTTGACCGACACCAATGCCAACTTCGAGTGGTACACGAAGACTCGGAATCGCATTTTTCATACAACTTTCGATAATTGGTTTCAAGGTTTCTAACTCATCTTTATGAATATCGAACACCAATTCGTCATGTACTTGCAACACTAATTTTGAACGATAATTTCCGTCTTTTAGTACTTTATGAATATTAATCATCGCAATTTTGATCAAATCGGCGGCTGTACCTTGAATCGGCGAATTGATAGCTACACGTTCAGCATTGCTTCGAGCCAACGAATTTCGGCTATCAATGTCGCGTAAGTAACGGCGGCGACCAAGTAGCGTCGATACATAACCTTGCGTGCGAGCCGTTTCTACCGTTTTTTCCATATAGCGTTTTAGGCCTGCAAATTGTACAAAATAGTTTTCGATCAAGCTCTTTGCCTCGCCTCTCGGAATCCCAAGTTGCTTCGATAAGTTGGTCGAACCTGCGCCATACGTGATACTAAAATTAACGGTTTTGGCATTTCGGCGTTGCTCTGGCGTAACCGAATCCAAGTCCACACCATATACTTTGGCAGCCGTGGCGCGGTGGAAATCATTGCCACTCACAAAGGCTTCGAGCATAGTCGCATCATCACTAATTTCAGCAATTAAGCGCAATTCTACTTGCGAATAATCGGCCGAAAGCAACAAATAATCTTCGTTGCGCGGTATAAATGCCTTGCGTACTTCGCTACCTTGCGGCGTTTTTATCGGTATATTTTGTAGATTCGGATTGTTAGAACTCAATCGCCCAGTTGCCGTCAAAGCCTGATTGAACGAACTATGAATACGTCCAGTTTTAGGATTTATCATCTTTGGCAAAGCGTCCACGTAAGTAGATTTTAGTTTACTCAGTCCGCGATGCTCCAATATCATGGCCGCAATCGGATAATCAGCACTGAGTTCTGACATCGTTTCTTCATCGGTAGAGTATTGTCCGCTTTTAAGTTTTTTACCTTTATAAGGTATTTTCATGGTTTCAAACAAAATATCGCCTACTTGCTTCGGCGAAGCGACATTAAAATTGACGCCAGCTGTTGTTTTTATATTTTTTTCGAGTGTCACAATCTGTTTTTCGAGTTCCACCGAATAGTCTTCTAAAAAACCAGGATTTATCCGAATCCCTTCATATTCGAGGTCTGTGAGTACATGAACCAACGGAACTTCTATCTCGCGAAACATTTTTTCGGCATCTTGTTCAAGGAGTTTTGGTGCCAACACATTGCGCAATCGTAGCGTTACGTCAGCATCTTCGGCAGCATATTCGCATACTTTTTCGATGGCAACATCGCGCATAGTGAGTTGGTTTTTACCATTTGCACCAATCAATTCTTTGATCGAAACTGGCGCATAGCCAAGCATGGTTTCGGACATATAATCCATACCATGACGCAACTCAGGCTCTATGAGGTAGTGCGCAAGCATGGTATCGAACAAGGCGCCTTGCACTTCTACGCCATACCATTTGAGCAAAATCATATCATACTTTAGGTTTTGACCTATTTTTTCAATGTCTTTATTTTCATAAATGCCTTTAAATTCAGCTACAATTGCTTTTGCCGCTTCATAATCGGCTGGCACTGGCACATAATAACCTTTGTGTTCAGCAACCGAAAAAGACAAACCAACCAGTTCTGCTTCGTTGGCATCTATGTTAGTTGTTTCAGTATCGAATGACACAAATGCTTGTTTTTCAAGTAATTGTATTAATGTTTTACGCTTTTCGGCATCGTCAATCAAGTGGTATTCGTGCGGCGTGTTGTCTATATTTTTATCCGCGATACGTGCTTTTATCGGTTCTTCAAAAACACTCGTTTTGACTGGCGCCATTTCTACCACATTGCCAAATAAATCCATTTGCACTGGGCCATCGTGTGCTGGCTTCATCATGTCAGCTGGCACATTTGGTCTTTCGCTTGGCGTGGCGCTACCCAAAATGCTATTCGCCAACGTTCTAAATTCCAACTCTCGGAACAACTCCGTCAGTTGCATACGGTTGTATGGCTTCAAGATATAATCTTCTTCGTTGAACTCGACTGGCACATTGATGTCGATGGTCGCCAGTACCTTAGAGAGCAAACCTTGCTCCGCAAAATTGCGTACATTTTCTTGTTGCTTGCCTTTTAGTTCATGGGCATTGGTGATGACACCTTCCATAGTGCTGTATTTTTCGAGCAAAATCTGCGCTGATTTAGGCCCAATACCAGGAATACCAGGAATATTGTCCACACTATCGCCTTGCAAACCCAAAAAATCAATCACTTGATCTACACGCTGAATCCCCCACGTTGCCAATACTTCGGCTTCGCCGAGTATTTCTACTTCGCCACCACTTCTGGCTGGTTTGTATTGAAATATATTTTCGCTCACGAGCTGCATATAGTCCTTGTCGGGCGTCATCATATAGACTTTAAAACCTGCTTTTTCGGCTTTTTTAGCCAGCGTACCAATCACATCATCGGCCTCAAAACCTGGTTTGGTCACGATTGGAATATTGAAGGCTTGTATAATATCGAATATGCGCGGCAAAGCCCACGTTATATCTTCTGGTTGTGCATCGCGATTCGCCTTGTATGCAGGAAACATTTCGTTGCGAAATGTACC
>JAYUJV010000576.1:0-5006 GCA_043764975.1 Saprospirales bacterium | reverse complement strand
TTGATACCGCCTTTGCTACCAAACTTAAATCCTTTCGATAAATCTACTTGAAATACTTGACCATCGTTGTACTTTTCGCTTCTGTTTTCAGAAGTTGTGGTACTTGTTGGCACTACATATTTCATAGTCGTCATGTTTGTACCAGTCGTTACAGAGGCATTAAAACCTTCATAATCTTTTTTCAATACAACATTGATTACACCCGCAATTGCATCTGAACCGTACTGAGCCGCTGCACCATCGCGCAATACTTCTATACGCTCAATAGCAGCCACTGGGATTACGTTCATGTCTGTTCCTACCGAACCACGACCAACCGTTCCGTTGATGTTCATCAAGGCAGAAGTGTGACGACGCTTGCCGTTTACCAATACCAATACTTGGTCAGGACCCAATCCACGCAATGATGCTGGATCTACGTGGTCTGTTCCGTCTGCAACCGACTGGCGGTTTGCATTGAATGATGGCGCCACGAAATTCATGATTTGGCTCAAATCAATTTGAGAAAAACCTTTCAATTCTTTTGGCGTGATAATATCCACTGGCACAGCAGATTGTGTGTTTGTGCGGCCTGGCACACGTGAGCCAATGATCGCAACTTCATCCAAAGATGCGCCTTCTTTCAACATTACATCTAATGTATTAGAAGAGCCTAACATGATTTCTTGACTCTCAAAGCCCACAAAAGAAAAGACCAAAGTTTTGACTTTTTCGTCCACACGCAATGAATAATTACCATCGACGTCAGTAGCTGCGCCGTTTGATGTGCCTTTTGCAATAACAGTAGCACCTGCCAAAGCATCTTTGCCGCCCATAACTTTACCAGTTATGGTACGTTGTGCAAAAGTGACCATAGAGGTCATCATTAACAATAAAATTGTAAATTGTTTGATTTTCATAAATAAAAATAATTAAGAAAAATGTAGCGATATAGCCGATTTCGTTTTGTGTTATTTCAAAAAAAATCCCAATAAAGAATCGTTTCAGAAATACGAACGCAAATATAATTTTATTTTTAATAAAATTGACAAATATCAATATCATTATTTTTAAAATCAAACCTAATTTTTATTATTTTATTAATAAATGCAATGCAAAAGCCGATTTGGTAACGTGTGAAATGCGTTATCAAATCGGCTTTTAAGTAACTAAATGTAATGTTTTGAATAAAATTAATGACGCCAAATAAAAGGCATTAAAACATAGATTGTGATCAATATTCAAGTAAAACATATTGTTTACACCTAAAGTTTGGCTGCTACGATGGAAAGTCCCTCTTTTGGGAGGGATTTAGGGAGGATTACTTATAATCCTTCTTTACGCGATCCATTTCGCGTTTGTTGTCTTTTTCTTTGAGCGTTTCGCGCTTATCGAAGGTTTTTTTACCACGCGCCAAAGCAATTTTGAGCTTACAAAAACCACGGTCGTTGATATACATCTTGAAAGGAATTATGGTCAATCCTTTTTCTTTTAGTTTTTTGATGAGTTTATTGATTTCGGGTTTGCGCAACAACAATTTACGCGTCCGTTTGGCTTCATGGTTGAAGTACGAGCCAGCCGAATATTCCGAAATATGCAAGCCACGCACATAGAGTTCGTTTTGCTCAATCATACAATAAGCGTCATTGATATTCGCATAACCCATACGGATAGATTTGATTTCAGTACCTGTCAGTATGATGCCAGCTTCGAGTTCTTGCTCAAAATAGTATTCGTGTTCCGCTTTTCTGTTCGTAATATTTACTGGTCGCGGTGCTTTTACTTTTGCCATAATTGTTCTTAATTATTATACAAACCGTTGAATATCAATGCTTTATTTCGGTTATTTATATTTTTTTTGGAGTATGAAAAATACTAATTTTTTGCTCAAATATGCTTTTGTATCAAGTATAAAATATTAAATATTGTGATTTTTAAATATCTAAAATGCTCATTATTATATTGTTATCTCGACTTTAATACTTTATACTCACATACTTAATACTTTAGGAAAAAGAAAAAAACTTGTTATCTTATGTGTTTTTACTAAAAAATTAAAATTTAAAGGTCTTATATTTAAAAACCTATTTTTTCTTTTTCTTTTTAAATAAATTACCAAACGAATCAAATTCACGACGCCAAACTAAACCTACGCCTGTACGATTGCCAGTGCCTGTCACGTCGCGCACTGAGCGATTGTAAGCGCGAATCTTCAGTTTCCGATCGGCGGTAAGCGAGTATTCGGCCGCAAAATCACCATTTAGGTACGTTTGCGCTTGATCTGTTGTTCCGATGATGGATTGACCACCAACTACGCCGACATCGACCGAAAGTTTGTCTTCAAAAAGGTTAAATCGTGGCTTGAATTGCACTTGATTGAGCAAATACGAACCCGCAGTTCCATTTTGAAGGTTGTCTTGCGCACGTTGATAATTGAGGTCAATATCAATACCCGACACGACACCATTTTCTTTGATAACTTCTTTCAGCAATTCGTTTACGTAATTCGCCAATTGATTCGACACAAATCCAGTCAGCGTATTGAATGCTGCATTCACATAACTGTTTTGATCTTGAAACGTTCCAGAATTTGGCAAAAACGAACCGATGACCACTAAACCAAAAACTTGACGATTTAGTTCATTCTGATCTTGCGTCACGATGCGCATACGGTTGTCCACGTATGTTTTGAGATTGCCAGTCAAGTTCGGAAAATTGACCTTGAAACTGATTTCTGGTTTCAAAAGTTTTCCTTCCATGTTCATACCCAAGTCAATATTTGTTGGCTTTCGCGCTTCTGCGGCCAACGACGCATTGGCCTGCAAATCCTCTGGCGCTAACAAATTGTAAGGCGCTGCCAATAGCCCTCTATACTCGGCTTCGATGTTTATTTGGGCATCGAATGGATCGCCTGTCCATCGCAAAGTACCACCTTCTTTTAGTTTAAATGGCTTATTCACAAGGAGTTGTGGAATCGTAAACAAGTATTCACCTCCGCTAAATTTGTAATCGCCGTACATCGAAAACGCACCAGAGCGATTGACCGAAATCTGTAAATCGCCACGTCCGCGACCTTTGATGATGTCACCATTTTTTTCATCAAATATAATTTGAGCCTCCGCATCGTCTGTCATGCTCAAGGCCATATCGAAGCTGATACCATTTAGTCGCACCCGATCTGAGCTGTCTTTTTGGACTTGGTTGCGCGGTTTATATTTCAAAAACGTAACGCCAGTCGCTTCTTGATCGTTGGATACTGGGATATTTAGTTTCGTACCTTTGCCAGTTATAGCCGTAATTTCGATATTTGTTTGGTCAAACGAACCTGTAAAATAAGCATTTACGTTACCGATTCCAGTGCCATAATACAAAGGATTTTCCTTTTTTGTGGTGTTCAACATCAAAATTCGTGGCGATTTTAGGCGACAATTGAGTCCCCAATTATCGAAGTAAGTATGCGTGATTCCGCCTTCCACATATGCCACATTGTTGTACTCGTCATATAATTTTGCGCCTGTGGCATCAAATTTTGAAGAGTTTATTTTTACTTTTTCATCTTTGATATAGTAAGTCGTGTTGAGGTAATCGACTTTCAATTTAGCATCATAAACCCTCAAATCGCCTTTTATACTTGGTTTATCTGGAAAGCCAAACAAATGCGCATTGCCATCAAATTTACCTGATACATCCGATACGCCGTCGCCTATCAAATATTTTGCAATAATCAATGGATAACGATTGACCACAAGGTCGAAATTGAAATAATTGCCTGGATACGACATTGCTGTGCCTTCATAATACGTGTTTGGCAACGTATAAAATCCCTTCATAATCAATTGCTGATCACCTTTCGTGATGTTCACATTGGCTTTTACGGGCGATTTTAAATCCTTAATATCGGCATCAATACGTACAGTTCCCCAATCCGTTTTGTTGAGTATGAGCGTATCCATGCTCGCCGAAACCTTTATATTTTTTGTCTTAAAAACGTCTTCTATACTTGCTTGCACATCAAAATTGCCATCAAAAACGAAGCGATCATCGTCAATTAATGGATTCAAAGGATTGATTTTAAAATTATTCATATCCAACACTAAACCGCGTTTGCCTTCACTTTGCAACGATACTTTTCGATTGCCGTTGGTCAAAAACAAGTTTTGAGTTTCTATAAAATCGGAACCAAATCGGATATAATTGCCGTTATTTATTTTCCAATCTTCGTCATAAAAGCGTAGATTAGACTGGTCGAGCGTGATTTCAAAATATTCGGGCATGACGCTAAAATTACCATTCAGATTCACATTGTCAATCGCTTTATTGACCTGATTGGTGCTAATCAAAAATGCCAACGAGTCATGGTTGGTTTGTCCAGTAAGTCGTATGGTATTGAGTTGTGTGCCGTCAATAATACTGTTATAAATGCCAAATGCAACCGCCAAATTGCCTTTCGAGCCGTCCACACGTCCATAAACATCGTTCAGATCTACGACATCGTACTTGAATCGAGGTGTTGCAAATTCAATAAATATCGAATCCGAAGTACTGTCAAAATGGCCTTCAATTTCTATATTTTTTAATGTATCTAATTGCTCATCAAAGAGTTGTGTTAGGTTTTTACTGTTCCACACATTGCCTTTAAAATCCAAAACCGAAGCCGAATATGGCGATGTAATTTCCGATAGCCCCAATTTTTGAGCCGTAACTGGATGATAACGCACTACATAATTTTGAACCGCTTTTGGCAAATCTTGATACTCAAAATTTCCGTTTAAATCGAGGTTCAATATCTCAGATTTTACGCTCAATTCGCGATGCTGATACAAAGAATCCACGACTGAATGAACCGAAATTGAATCAAAAGCATAATTTTTATTTTTATAACGGATATTGAAACGGCTAATCAACGCATCGCCTTGTATGTCGCTCAATTCGCTACCTTTTAGTTTCAAATCCATATCGCCCGAAAGCACGTAATCGTTGTTGGGCGTAAGGTTTAGTTTTTGTAAATCTATACGTCGTATTTTTGC
>JAYUJV010000575.1:0-1891 GCA_043764975.1 Saprospirales bacterium | reverse complement strand
GTTTAAAATAAAAAAATAAAAATCAGAGTATAAAGGTATAAATAAAATGTAGGATTTGCAAATACTTCTTAGTTTTGCAGCATGGTTTTAATTGTTTTTTAACCAAAATTTAATTATTAAATTTAAGGTAGCAACTTGGATATTCGTAAGTAGCGTCGAATTTTTTAGTTTTTAATCATTACTCGTTCAAAATAGACAATAAGCAATTGGCAAATTTAGCTGATAACATTGATGCAACACTTAGTTTTAAATTGCATATTGTCAATTGCTTATTTGTATAGAAATGAATTGAAAACAGAAATTTTCCTATTTCACATAGAATATACTTAGTTGCCGCGTCATTTTAGATTGTTTATGTTCAGACAACTTACTTTTTTATTTCCGTATGCTTTTTTGCTATTGGCATTGTTGCCCTTATTGATTTGGTGGGATTGGCGTCGCAAGCCGAGCAAAAAATCGGCCTTGGTTTTGTCATCGCTCAAAGGCTTGCGGTCGAGTGCCAATTGGCGTACACGTGCTTTGCCTTGGTTACCTATGTTTCGCGCCTTGGCTTTTGTGGCCTTCGTGATTGCATTGGCACGTCCGCAGCGTGCGCTCAAAACGCAACAAAACAAAACCGAAGGCATTGATATTATGCTCGTGCTCGATATATCTTCGAGTATGTTGGCACAAGATTTTCAGCCGAATCGCCTCGAAGCCATGAAAAAAGTAGCTGCCGATTTTATTGACAATCGGGTAAGCGATAGAGTAGGATTAGTTTCGTTTTCGGGCGAAGCCTTTAGCGTTTGTCCGCTTACACAAGACCATGAAGTACTCAAAGCCTTGCTTTCGGGTCTCGAATGTGGTATTTTGGAGCAAGGCACAGCCATCGGTATGGGGCTGGCGACGGGCGTGAACCGTTTAAAAGAAAGTAAAGCGCAAAGCAAAATCATCATTTTGCTAACCGACGGTGGTAACAACGCAGGTTATATCGACCCTATGACGGCCGCCAACCTCGCCAAAGAATTTGGTATAAAAGTATATTCAATCGGCATTGGCTCCGTTGATTTAATGCAATACGGTGCTGCCCAAGCCCAAGATTTTGACGAAGAGGTGCTGATAAAAATCGCGACGGCGACTGATGGTAAGTACTTTCATGCAGGCGCGGTGTCGCAACTCAAAGAAGTGTATAGCACCATCGATAAACTCGAAAAATCTACCATAGATTCTACGGTACTCAAGCACAAAAGCGAAGAATTTTACCCTTTCGTAGGCTTCGGCTTACTCTTTTTACTACTCGAAATGCTCTTGCGATGGACGGTATTTCGGCGGGTGGTGTGAGGATGTATGGATTTTAAAGTGTCAATATTTAACGTTCGTGAAATAAGATAAACAATACTTTTACATTTTTTTAACTTTTTTATATTTTTATATTTTTTTCAAAAATGTAGTATTTTAATTGTTTTTGTATCAAAATACTACATTTTGGCCATTTTTTGATTTTTAAAAATTTTATATTTGGCGTTCGTGAAATATTGTAAACTGTCCTTGAATATAAAAATAATTGGAATTATCTTTGTTAAATATTTGAAACTATGAAACATATTCCTTACCTTTATGTTATAATTATATTAATAACCAAATAATCGCCACAAAATGAAAAACAATATCAAGCTATCAAGCTATCAAGCTATCAAGCTATCAAGCGGCAGATAATGCACCGCCTTGAATCTATTGCATTTCTGCATCGCTACTGTTATTTCAAGTAGCATTTTCAATGAAACCTTAGTTATTCGTGTTCGTTCAAAATTGAAAATATTTGTTTTGGATAAACAATAGATGAGCAGCAATTTTTGCAAATTGTTAATTGCTCATTTAAACCGAAAACAGATAAAGTTTGAACATAACGCTA
>JAYUJV010000574.1:0-5020 GCA_043764975.1 Saprospirales bacterium | reverse complement strand
CGAATAAGTAAGCAAATAACAACTAAAAAAGTACCAGATTATTTGGTAAAAGACGAGATAGACGGCGTTCGTTTCTATTATCGTGACTACAAACTTGTTCTTAACAAACGTAAAACCTTAGATGAAATCATGGGCTGCAGCGCAATTCAATGGATTATAATCGAATATTTATTAGAAGTCATTTATGGTTCTGATATTCGTAAAACATATCGTGTCGCGACCAACGAAAGCGGTAACAACCTTTCTTTGAACAATAATTTTTCTTTCGATTTGGCTTTATACGAGCGTGCCTTGCTTACACCCGAAACGATTAACAATAAATATGTGCATGGCATAGCACCGCAAATTGTAGTAGAAATTGACACTGATATATCACTTGATGATACTGGTTTAGATACTTTTGAAGGTTATTATTTTTCAAAAACACAAAAATTGCTCGCTTACGGTACTCAAAAAATAGTTTGGATTTTTACTAAAAGTAAAAAAATACTCATCGCCGAAGGTAAAGATTGGCATATTTACGACTTCGACAAAACCTTACAACTACTTGATAATGTGACGTTTAACATAGCCGAATTTTTAGAAAAAGAAAAAATAGTATTGTAAATAATTTTATATTTTCTAAAAATCTAATTTCGATCATAATAATTGCTTAAAAACCACTTGCCTTTTTTACACTCAAAAGTACGCAGGTTCAAAAACTCGGTGTTGGGTATATAAAGTTGCTCTTCTACTTTTAGGCTATCCATAACTTTAAAAACTAATTTCAAATTAGGGTCTGTTTTTAACGGTAAGTAATTGAGTTGCCAATTTTCTCTCGTCCACACAAAAGGCTTTCTTTTCATAAAAGGATTGTCGTCACCAATACCTTCAAATCCACTCATCGGGAAAATAATACGTTGGAGTTGAAATACACTATCGGTATGAAATTTTTTATAAAAAGTATTAAAATCTTCTTGGTTATTCACTTTCGTTTTGAGCGTATAATCCAACGTATCTGAGCTAATAATTGTATCTTTTACGATTTTAGAATCAGATATTAAAGTATCTTTTACAGGCAGAATATTTGCATTTCGAGTATTTTCTGACGTATTTGTACACGAATATATACAGAATAGTAATCCTAATCTAAAGAAGTGTTTTTTCATTTTTTTTAATAAAAGATAATTAAATTACAAATTAATAATTTTGAAAGTATGTTTAATGTATCAACAATACTTACAAAATTACCATTTTATCAGCAAACATACAACCAAACCCAACAACTTATCCTCTTTAATTTCTTAACAGTATTTCAATAAACTATTTTAAAAAAATTATTTTATCTTTGTTAAAGTTATTGTGAAAACAAAAAATAAAATAACAAAAAATATTATAGTATGAAAAAATTATTACTTGTAATACTTTGTATATCAATGAGTTATACAAATATATTTGCACAACTAAACGGTGTGCCGAATTACGAAACGTTTGAAGAAACGGACGTTCGTAACACGCCGCCGAATGTTGTATTGGGCAATCTGCTACCGCCAAACACAAAAGCGCGCGCCATGGCTGAGTGGGAAGAACTGCAAGCATTGAACATCACTTGGCGTAGTGGCGACCCAACGAGTTATAAAAAAATATTGTCCGAAATCGCAAAAGCTGCTTCGGCCGAAACGACCGTAATCATCACTTGTGAGGATAGTTTGAACGTAAAATCGTATTTTCAGAGCAATAATTATGCGTTGTCTCCAAAAATAAAGTTTCATATCTACAAAACCAATTCTATTTGGGTACGCGATTATGGAGCAAACACGATTTACCTCAACGACATCGACTCGCTGAGTATCGTGGATTGGGTTTACAATCGCCCAAGTCGCGGCCTCGACGATGCGCAACCAAATTCGCTAGCAACTTATACTGGTTTGCCAATCTACAACACCAGCACTTTTCCGAACGATATGGTGCATACAGGCGGTAATTTTATGTCTGATGGATTAGGCGACGGTTTTTCGAGCCGCTTAGTTGTCGGCGAAAACGCAGGTAACAAAGGTGCTATACCAACCAAGCCAAAAACGGAGACCGAAGTACGCAGTATCATGAAAAATTTTATGGGTATTCAGAATTATACCATGATGGAAATTTTGCCTTACGACGGGATTCACCACATAGATATGCACATGAAATTGATAGACGAAGAAACGCTTTTGGTTGGCGAGTTTCCGACTGGTGTGGCCGATGGCCCTCAAATCGAAGCCAATATTGCTTATATTTTGAAAAATTACAAGACTGCTTACGGCACGCCTTTCAAGATAAAACGCGTCATTATGCCAAAAGAAAAAAATGGTGGCTATAATGGTGTCATCAATGGCTCGACGTATCAGACGTATGCAAATGCTGTTTTTTGTAACAAAACGGTGATTTTGCCGACCTTTGCGCAAGCCAACGAAGACTCAATTGGCATCGCAACCTGGAAAAAAGCATTGCCAGGTTATACCATTTTCCCTGTTCCTTGTTCGAGTATCATCACCAGTTTGGGGGCGATTCACTGTATCACGAAGGAGATTGGCGTGGCCGATCCGCTTTGGATTACTTACAAAAAACTAGAAGATGTGAGCGATGCTGTCACTGGCGGTTACACTATCGAAGCGCAAATAAAGCATAAAAGTGGTGTTAAATCCGCAAAACTTTACTACAAAACTGACCTTTCGGCTGCGTATCAAGCACTCGCCATGACTCAGAATATTGCAGGACTTTGGACTGCTAATATTCCTTCGCAAAAAGCAAACACTAGCGTTTATTATTATGTAGAAGCGGAGGCAAAAAGTGGTAAAATGATGCAAAAACCAATCGTAGCGCCCAAGGGTTATTATTCGTTCAAGGTGACTGGTGTGGTGGCAACCAATGACTTGCAACTTGATTTGCAACAAGTGTTTCCGAATCCTGCATCTGCCATGACGTGTATTCCGATTCGTACCGAAAATCAAGCGCAAATTGTGCTTACTTTGTCGGACATAAATGGTCGAATTGTACAAAACATAGCCAACGAAACGCTACAAATTGGCGATAATAAATTTTTCTTTGATGCCTCAAAATATCCAAGTGGCGTATATTTCGTGACCGCCAAGACGAATAAAAATGTCTTTACGCAAAAAGTAATAATTAGATAACAATCTAATTATCAATATTTTATAAATAAAAAAGGTTAGATTTTAGTACTAAAATCTAACCTTTTTTATTTATCTTCTTACGTATAATACCTCGTGCGCTTCTTCGCTCAAAGGCATATCCAAGATGCGATACATTTTTTCTAACACTGATTTTGGAATAGACTCGCTACGATGTTTCATCACTTCTTTACGCGAAGTTTCGATATAAATAATCTTAAATTTGGGATTGTAAGGCGCAAGCAAATTGATTAATTTTGAGCGCAATTCTTGTGTCAGATTTGTGCTGTTCCAGACAAAAGATTGCTTTTTGCCAGCATACATTTTGGCTTGTGCGTAGGCTTCTTGTATCACTTTTCCCTGTCCGCTTTTGTCGTCGGGCTTGATTTTCAATTTCGTCCGAATATCATCTAAACTGACTGTTGGCAAATTAAAACTAGCACAATATGTGTCTTTTCCGCTTCCTGCAATGCCCGATAACATCACGATTTCAAACTTGGTATCGTCAAAAATGTGTTGCGGATATACATCGTCATTTTGAAAATATTTAAATTTTGAATGTTCATTAAAAAATACTTTTACTTGCGTAAAACATTGATTTTCAAGACATAATTCTTTAAAAAACTCCAATCGCTCTAATAATTCAGCTTGGTCAGTACAAATACGACCCAATACATCGGCTTTTGATAAAAGGTAAATCCATTCATTTTTCACACGCAAACTTGATGCGATTACAGACCGATTCGGATTCCCTTTTTCTAACGACCACAATGGCAAACCGTGCAAACGCACCAAAGCACAAACTTGCTCGCGTTGCTCAAAATCCATGTCCCACAATAAATCTCGCGCAACTTTTTCACCAATTTTAGCGTGTTTAGGCGACACGATTCGACCGTTTTCCTCGAATGTACATTGCGGTTTTGCCACATCATGTAGCAAAGCCGAAAGCAATAATATATCTTTTTCTTCGCTCGTAAGCGACTGATATTCAGTAAGTTGTTGCAATTCAGAAACGACCATTTGTGTATGGACATACACGTTGCCTTCGGTATGCCACTCTTTGTCTTGCTCGCAATGTTGCATATTTTGCAACCAATCGTATTGCTGCAAAATATCCCAATTGATTTGATTATTTGTTATCCAATTTTTCATATTCGGCCCCATCCCAACCTTCCCCAAAAGGGAAGGAGTTTTTAATAAAATAATTTTGCACGTTTCCAATTTTTTGTCCAATGTTCGTCGGTTTGTACGTGATTTTTGCGGACGTATTTCAGAACATTCGTAGCAAAATCATTGACATGAAAAGCGTTTTTATTTCTAAAAACAAAACCTTCACATTCGCCACCGAAAGCGCTACCGCTTTTTATTTCATTTTTTATAAAAGGCAAAACTGATTTTTCTTCAAATGTACCAATCTTTACAACTGGCACTGTTTTTAAGTCAAATAAAGCGCAATAATCTTCGATTTCGGCCCAAGAAAGCCATTTTTCGCCTTCACGGATGGCGAAAACGAAGAAATAATCAGACAATTTTTCATATTCTATGCTATGAATACCATAAAGATTTTCACCAAAAATTTCTAAATCGCCCATTTCATTTTTCAATCGTTCCCAAATCGGCTGCATATTTTTTGACCACGCGCTTTGCGTTGGCGCTGCGTGCGAACGCGCAAAAACGCCTATGTCTTTGACACAAGTATTTTCGCCATCCAATTTTTCGGTCACGACGATTTCGTGCTGCAAAATCTTTTGCCAATCGTCTTGTATTCTATCATCATTCGTAGCGCCTTCCGAAAAAGGAAAATGATACGTTCGGCTATATTTCCGACTTTCCATAATCTTGTTGTTATTTTCAAATGATATACAAAATCT
>JAYUJV010000573.1:0-5047 GCA_043764975.1 Saprospirales bacterium | reverse complement strand
CAAAATAGAAATGAACAATGTTTCTTTAACATCCGTAATTGACCTTTTTACAAATTTAGTTTGATCAAAAATAATTTTAGTTTTATAATCGGCTGGTAGTTCTGCTTTTATACGCTCATAACGTTTATAAAATTCGTCTGCAATTTCGATATAATTTGCGCCAGGTTGTGGCGTAAGCGCCAATCCGATGGCCGGAATATTGCTTTCTTTCAAAAGCGTTTCTTCATTTTCAGGACCCAAAACGGCTTCTCCAATATCGCTAAATCGAATCGTTTTTCCACCTATATTCCTGATTATTAATTGATTAAACTCTTCTTCGGTATTGATTCGACCAGCAGTTTTGAGTATCAATTCGGTATTGTCGCCAGCCAATTTCCCTGCTGGGAGTTCTACATTTTCTCGATCTAACGCTGCTTTTAGGTCTTGACCAGTTACATTCAATGCAGCCATTTTTAAAGGATCGAGCCAAAGGCGCATCGCATATTTTTTTTCTCCCCAAATCATCAAACTACTCACGCCAGGAATGGTTTGGATTTGCTCTTGCAACACATTTGTCGCAAATTCAGTCACTTCGAGGGGATTTCTGGTGTCACTTTGTATCGAAAATGCGAGAATTGCGTCCGAATTGGCATCGGCTTTTTGCACCGTTGGCGGCGAATCAATATCTTGCGGAAGATTGCGAATAGATTGCGAAACTTTGTCTCGCACGTCATTGGCGGCGGTTTCGAGGTTGGCGCTTAGTTCAAACTCAACCGTAATTTGGCTGTTTCCGAGGCTACTATTTGAAGAAATAGATTTTACGCCTGCAATGCCATTTATCGCTTTTTCGAGCGGCTCGGTAATTTGGCTTTCTACAATGTCCGCATTCGCACCAGTATAATTAGTACGCACCGTCACCACAGGCGGATCTACGGCTGGATATTCACGAACGCCAAGGAAACTGTAACCGATAATGCCGAACAAAACGATAACGAGATTTAGCACGAGCGCCATCACAGGACGCTTTAAGGCAAAGGCTGGTAAGGTCATATTTCTTATTTTTTACAAAAATAGAAAGTCAGCCGTTAAGAAAAGACAAAAAGTTAAAATTTTTGAAAACTATCTAAAAATAAATCCATTTCGTGATTAATCGAGCGCTTTTTAGTCGTCGCCACTTGCACCGTATATAAGCGATTTTGAACCAACACGCATTTACTTTTTATGACCGCATTGCCTTTATTATAGTCACTTCGCCACAGTTTACCAGCATAATTCGAGATTTTGATGTTGTCCACGTACATCAATTTACCTTTTATGCTCTCGTTTGCCGCTTCGACGGTCGTTGTCAAAAACTCACTAATCAATTCCGTACTGTCTATCGGAAACATTTCTTTCGGATAATCAATGTACGTAATTTGGTACAATTTATTTTCAGCATTCGGATCAGCTGGTTGATAAAAAAAAGTATGATAATCCACTTTTCCAAAAGAGGTTTCGATGGTATCAATGCGTTCAGTCATGCCTTTTTGATTAGGCACATTGACCGAAAAACGACCTTTATAATCCTTAAATTCGTACCAACCAGGTATCGTGAAGGCTGTAAATATCAAAAT
This sequence comes from Saprospirales bacterium, assembly GCA_043764975.1. GTDB lineage: Bacteria > Bacteroidota > Bacteroidia > Chitinophagales > Saprospiraceae > JAYUJV01. The sequence continues at coordinate 3,455 of JAYUJV010000573.1, read as the reverse complement.
AGGAACGATGAATAGTAGATTTTTCATATTGGAATTTGGATTATATTTTGATAAAAGCAACACGGATTTGACGGATGCAAACAAACGCTGATGAAAACAGATTAAAAAACAAAAAATACTTAATGAAAATGATTTAACTTTAGGTTAAAACTTGATTCGATTATTTTTATTGCTTTTAAAAAATAAATTTTTATTATTTAAAACTAAAAAAGGCTTAATAATCGTCCAAAAGTACGAATATTAAACCTTTAAAAATCAAAATATACTATTTTTTACTAAAAAATTGACGCTATGTTCGAGGATCGGGGTGGGTCTTACTTCCCAATCACCAAACCAATACTATACATATTTGCTGGTGCAACGTTGCCTTTTAGCACTTGATTTAAGTCCATCTGAGCAAATAAACCCAATCCTTTTTTGGTAAAAAATTCAAATTTCAAGCCGTAACGGATTTTATTTGCACCAAAATCACTGATTGTTTTCTTTTCTACACGATTTCCATCTTCTGTATATTGTATAAATTGGTTCATACCAATCACGTAACCAACGTAACCGCCAACCGAAAATACATTGCCTTTGTTTATTTTTATATCAACCGAAAGTGGCAAACTCAAGGTTTGGAAGTTCATATCTGCATCATCTGTCGAAGCAGGATAATCTAAATTCGCAACGGCTTTGTCATTAACTTTGGTAAAACGGTAATAGGTTTTTTGTTCCAAATTATGCGTTTCGTAACACAAACCAGCTCTATAAAAATAAGTCAGTTTCTCGGTTTTCTTTAGGCGTTGTTTTACGCCATAAAAAATATGAAAATAATAACCTGGGCCAATTTCGTATTTAGGCTTTACGTTTGCATCAAGCGGTTTACCTGCAATTGCGCTCACGAGTCCGTAGGCAACATTGCTAGTCATTTTTGGTTTTCGCTCCATTTTTTCCAAATTTTTGGTCATATTTGCAAAATCTGGCATCTTGAAATCGCCCCCAACCGAAGCCGTATCACTCAAAACATCTTCTGAATATGGAGGAACTACTTCATCAGAATATGATGAATCGACCGCTGGCATATCTATTTTTAAGGAGTCGGCGTAGTTGTCTAAAGCGTAAGCATGATCGTATAAAGGTGTCGAAATTTCATCTGCTAAAGTGCGCAATGTTTCTGACATGGCTCTTACTTTTGATGTATCGACGCTTTTCTTAATCACTTCAATTTCATTCAAGATTACAGCTTTACTTTTGTCTATTTTCTCTTCAGCATTTTTTGTATTTTGAGCATAAACAACTGATAAACAGATCATTAAAAACATTAAAACAATAATTCTCTTTTCCATAATTTGGTGTTTTTTATTTATTATTTATTAAAAAAAACAGCGTAAATAATTTATCAAAACTATTTACGCTGTTGAGTTTGACTTATTGAAATAAAATGAATCTTATTTCTGAACCACTAACTTACGCGTCAATTGTCCTTTTTCGTTTTGTAAACGAACAGTATAAATACCGTTATTTAATTTTTCTGTTTCCAAAGTAGTATAATTTGTACCAACGCTCAAAGCCACACTTTGAGTATTCACTACTCTACCAACCATATCAATCACTTGGATATTGTATTGACCAAACAACTCAGAATCAATTGTCAAGTTTGCAACGTCTTGAGTGGGATTTGGCGAAATCAACATATTTACACCCAAATCACTCAAATCTGAAGTTGCAGATTGGCAAAGTATATCCGTATTTTTCACAACTTTGATAGAATAAACACCTGGCGCAATGGCAGGATTCGGGAAAGATTGCGGTATATTACCAAGTCCAGTTGATAATTCAACATCAATCGTAAGGTCAAATTGACCTGGAATTACGACTGGATCTACTAAACCATAAATATTAATACAACCTGGTTTTTTTGCCAAAAACTTACAATTCGGTACATTACAAGCATAACTCAAGCCTTTTGGCAAACCTTTAACGGCTTTAATGGTAGCAGAACTCATCTGAATCGCCAAACCTGCAAAGTTAAATGTATCAGGAATAATGACTTGTAAATCAAAAGAATAATTTTTACCTACGCAAGCTACTTTCTTAATTCCTCCATTTGGACTCGATACCGCATCATAAGGGCGCGGATAAATACCAATCGTTGAATCTTTATAACTCGGAATTGGTGTACAAGTTTGAGCAGAAAGATTTTGTAACATCAATAATGAAAATGCTAAAAGTAAAATATGTTTCATAGTAAAATGATTTTATGTAATCTCAAATTTATATTTAATTTAATTTAGATCACTTGTTTTTTAAAAAATTTATCAAATATAGAATTTATTTTATTCTAATTCTTAAAATATGTACTAATATTTATGTCAAATTTTATTTTAAAATAAAAAAGCTGTATAATATATTGAAAATCAATACATTATACAGCCTTATATTTATAAAAGATAATAATAAAAAATTATAGTTTGTTAAAAATAAAAGCAAAACATAAAGTATTTACTATACTATACTATTTGCCACTTCTTTGCAAAGTCCCTCCTTTTCTTTCTCCTTCTCCTTTGGGGAAGGTTGGGATGGGGCTTAGGATTTAGGGAGGATATTACGCCAAAACCTCAGTCACCAATTTCGCGGCATCTTTCAATTCGATAGCTGAAAATACTTTCAAGCCAGAATCTGCAATGATTTTTTGCGCTTCAACAGCATTTGTACCTTGCAAACGAACGATAATTGGTACTGGAATCTCGCCGATATTTTTGTAAGCATCTATTACGCCTTGCGCTACTCGATCGCAACGAACGATACCGCCAAATATATTAATCAAGATTGCTTTTACGTTCGGATCTTTCAAAATCAAACGGAATGCCTTTTCGACACGTTCTGCATTTGCTGTACCACCTACGTCCAAGAAGTTAGCTGGCTCGCCACCACTTAACTTGATGATGTCCATTGTCGCCATCGCCAAACCTGCACCGTTTACCATACACCCAACGTTTCCGTCAAGTTTTACGTAGTTCAAATCAGCCTCGCGCGCTTCAACTTCCATCGCATCTTCTTCGTCATTGTCGCGCATCGCTTCCAAATCTGGATGACGATACAAGGCATTTTCATCTAAAGTTACCTTTGCATCTACCGCCACTACTCTACCGTCAGCCGTAACCAAACAAGGGTTGATTTCGAACATAGCAGCATCCGAACCAATATAGGCGTTGTATAAATTGCGAATAAATTTTTCCATTTCTTTGAACGCACCACCGCTCAAACCTAAGTTGAAAGCCATTTTTCGCGTCTGAAAACCTTGAAGTCCCAATTCAGCATCGATGTATTCTGTATGTACCAAATGTGGCGTTTTTTCAGCCACTGCTTCGATGTCCATACCACCTTCAGTCGAATAAATGATGACGTTACATTTTTTTTCACGATCCATCAAGACAGACATATAAAACTCCTTACAAGCATCAAAATCTGGT
>JAYUJV010000572.1:0-1903 GCA_043764975.1 Saprospirales bacterium | reverse complement strand
CGTATTTCCGCATCACGCTTTTCGCAAAAGTAAGCGAACGTGGTATTGCGGACGTAAAACAAGCACTTTATACAAAAATCGTATCGCTCCCAGTTTCATTTTTTGAAGAAAGCCGCGTTGGCGAACTCATCAGTCGCGTCAATTCGGACGTGGATAGACTTTATACAACTTTCTCAGTAACACTGGCCGAGTTTATTCGCCAAGTGATTGTGTTGGTTTCGGGTATCGCCATTTTGTCGTATTTGACACCAAAATTGGCGTTGATTATGATTACGACCTTTCCAATTATCGTGATTGGTGCGATGTTTTTTGGTCGTTTTGTTCGCAAAATGAGTAAAGATCGCCAGACTCAAATCGCAGATACCAATATTATCCTCAACGAAACGATGATGGCCATCAACACCGTAAAAGGCTTCACGAACGAATGGTTTGAAGCCGATCGTTACGGAAAAGCAAACTACAAATCGGTCGAAACTTCTATGAAATTTGCGGCGTGGAGAGCTATATTTGCTACATTCATCGTTGTGGTGTTGTTCGGTTCACTGTTTTTTGTACTCTGGAAAGGTGCAGCCATGCTCCAAGCCAACGAAATATCAGCTGGCGAATTGATTATGTTTTTTACTTATACGGCCATTATCGGCGGTTCTATTGCAGGTTTGGGTAGTTTTTATACCGAATTGGTTGGCGCCATTGGTGCAACCGAACGGATTCGCCAAATCCTAAAAACGCCAAGCGAAGTAGAAGTTTTGCCTCACGGCTCAACGCCTTACAAGCGTTTGCAAGGCAACATTGAGTTTAAAGACATCAGATTCCGCTACCCTACTCGCGAGGATATGGAAGTGCTAAAAGGCATTACTTTAAAAATAAAAGCTGGTCAGAAAGTGGCGCTCGTTGGGCCAAGTGGCGCAGGAAAATCGACGATTGTACAACTTATCTTGAAGTTTTATAACAGCGAAAGCGGTCAAATTACCATTGACGGTAAAAATATAAACGACTACAACATCAGCGAATATCGTCAAAATTTGGCGATTGTGCCACAAGAAGTCTTGCTATTTGGTGGCACAATCCGCGAAAATATCCTTTACGGAAAACCCGATGCAACTGATAAAGAAATTATAGTATCGGCCAAGCAATCCAACTCTTGGGAGTTCATTAGTCAATTTCCCGAAGGCTTAGAAACGATTGTAGGCGAGCGCGGCATTAAGCTATCGGGCGGACAGCGTCAGCGCATCGCTATTGCGCGCGCCATCTTGCGCAATCCTTCTATTTTGCTGCTCGATGAAGCCACGTCTTCCCTCGATGCCGAAAGCGAAAAAGTAGTACAAGATGCCCTGAATATCCTGATGGAAGGCCGAACATCAATCATCATCGCGCACCGTTTGGCAACTATCCGTGAAGTAGATTGTATATATGTCATCGACGGCGGCAAAATCGTAGAGCAAGGTACGCACGAAGAACTTTCGATTCGCGAAAATGGCGTGTATAATAACCTCGCACGTTTGCAATTTGAAACGATGCTGGTGGATTGATAGATTTGAAAACCAGATTTTGCACATCGCGATGGCCAACCGCGATGCGTAGGGACAGGTCGCGACCTGTCCCTACACGCGATGTGCAAATGTATATAACCCATTAATATCAATCGTGATTTTAAAACCGCGTGTTGCCATCGTGATTGTCATTTATAATGACCATTCGCGACCTGACCCTACGGGATGCACAAACCATCATTTTCATAAAACTTATCTTCATTCCAGCGTTCGGGATTGGTGTCTATATAATGACAAATATTTTCGTAACCCATTTCATCTCTGATAATATGGTCATGGAAAGAACGTTGCCATGCAAATTCTTCCAATCCATCTATGTGCATTTGTTTTGAAGATGTCGTTTTAAATGCGCC
>JAYUJV010000571.1:0-1905 GCA_043764975.1 Saprospirales bacterium | reverse complement strand
CTCCCGTTTTCCAGATTTCTTCTAACGTAATTTCTTTTTGAGCCATCGTAGTATTAGCCCAAAGGCTGATGATAGATAGTATGAACAAATATTTTTTCATATTTTAAAAATAATTTTTTTGAAATAAATAAAAATCAAGGGTGCAATATTAGCAAATTTAGATAACATTATTCACAAATTATTTTTTTTATAAATATGACATTACACAAAAAATAAGTCGTACATTTGGTAAATGATAATCAATCAGATAATATGTTGCACCTATGGCGCTTAGAGCGTTTTTATACCAAAACGCATTTGGTTTGTTATCTACGATTCGTGTTTTATTTTACTTGTAAAATATTTATTCAATATTCATTTTATTTACGTTCTGAAGTTTTATTCGTGTATTCGTGGCTAAAAAATACTATACAAGATATTTTTTAGCCACGAATACACAAATAAAATACTAAAGTCGAATCAAATTTTATCGAATATTTTTATAAATAAAAAAACACTAATCATAGAGAAAGACTGTATATACTACGGCTCAATAATCATTTTTTTCATCAATAAAACATTGATAATCAGTAATTTATTTCAATAAAAATACTCAATTATAAATATAACATCATGGCAAAACTATTAATCAAAAGCGGAAAAGGTCAATTGGTGCTCGTCAAAAGTCGTAAATATGTAGGCTTAAAAACGCAGAACGACGACTTGGCTTCATTACCAATCAAAGAAAGAAAATATAGACATTTGGCAGGTTTTCAGATCGTGACTTTGCCGAGTGAAAAGCAATCACCACTCAACGCACAACTCGATACTTTGCGCGAAAATCCACTTGTTGCGCTTGGCACGCACGTATATCATACACCTGGCAGCACACGCCCGATTGTGCCAAATGGAGAAATCGTAGTCGTGTTTTCAAAGCCTTTGACCAAAAGTGCTTTTGCAAAATTATTAGCCAAATACGCGCTCAATATCGTAGAAACACGTGACAACAACACTTATATATTGGCTGTAAGCGCGCAATCGCCCAATCCACTAAAAGTGGCGATGGCTTTGCAAAAGCTAAAAAATATAAGTTGGGCAGAACCCGATTTTGATACTACGCTCGACAACTACGCTTTTGCAGTACCGAAAGACAACTTGATGTCGCACGCTTGGCATATACAAAATCTTGGCGCAATACCCGATAACACTTGGAGTATTCGGAAAGGTGCAGATGCAAAAGTCATGGACGCTTGGCGTCGGCTCGATGGCCTCGGCGCAAGCAGCATCACGATTGCCGTCATCGACAATGGTTTTGATGCCAGTCATCCTGACCTAAAAGATAAAATCGTAAAACCTTTTGACCTCTGGAATCAGACAGCAAATCTCTTGCAAGGCGATGCTCGTTTTACACACGGCACACCTTGCGCAAGCGTGGCACTCGGCGCATCGAATGGCGTTGGTATGGTTGGTGCTGCGCCCAATGCACGATTTATGCCACTGAATGGTACAAGTTTTGAGCTACGTGCAACCGAGCAAATGTTTAATTATTGTGTTCAGAATGGTGCAGATATTATCAGTTGCAGTTGGGGAACAACCGAGCAACAATTCGGTCTCAATCCGCTCAAAGAAGCAGCCATCGCACAAGCAGCGCGACAAGGCCGCGGCGGAAAAGGCTGCGTAATTGTGTTTGCCGCTGGCAACGAAAACCTTGAATATGTCAATTATTATAGCACACATCCAGATGTGATTTGTGTAGCTGCAACCACAAGCCAAGACGTACACGCCGATTACTCTAATCGCGGCCCGCAAGTTTGGGTAGCTGCACCATCGAATGGCGATTGGCCAATCACAGCCGCACGCGCTTGGTGGGACGCTGGCGAAACCGACCAAACTGGCGAATTCAAATATTGGATGGACGGCAAATCA
>JAYUJV010000570.1:0-5052 GCA_043764975.1 Saprospirales bacterium | reverse complement strand
CTTGGTATCAATAATTCATCTTGGATTTTACGTAATCCAACTGCATGATTGTCAGCGTTATACATATCTTCAAACATATCAAATGTTAAACTTTCGAGTGATAAAAGTTCTACTTTTTCGTCTGTGAGGCCTTTTAGTGTTTCTGCATAATGCTTTGCGATGTGAAGCGATTGGCTGTTTTTGCGGTTCGTACACGATATAACTGTAATCATATTATTTTAGATTATTTTTTAAGATGATAATTTTATTTTAACACAAAGATTAGCAATTTGTTTTTAATTTAAGTTTTAAAATCATTTTATTTTCAAATTTAAAACATAATATCTGATTGATATTTTATTGAATTTTATTGTTTAACTTTGTGAAAACTAAATCAAAAAACGTATGTCTAAAAAAATTATTATCTGGATTGCAGTCTTACTTTTAGCTGCAAATTTAATCTTTATTCTCGTAAGATTAACCCATTTTTTTGATTCAAAACCAAGCGATTCAAAATCGAATGAGCCGTTTGGATATTACTCAGCCATCCGAGGTTTTGAATCACAAAACCGTAGCGATAAAGATGTTGTTTTTATAGGCGATAGTCGTGTTGCAGGTTTTGATTTTCAGAAAGAAATACCTGATTGTCAGATACTTAACAGAGGCATTGCTGGCGATAGTCTTAATGGTTTACAGTATCGTATGAAAGAAATATTGCGTCAAAAACCGAAAGCAATTTTATTGGAATGTGGCGTAAATGACCTCCGAAATTTAGATTTTGATTTGTATCATCAGCAACATTATGTACGTTATATCACAGATAATTTTGAGCGATTGGTGGACACCATTCAAGCGAAAAGCCCAACAACAAAATTGTACATAAATAGCATCATTCCGACTTATAATGGCGTGAGTAATTGCTACCAATGCAATGCCAAAATTGATACATTAAATGCACATTTTGAAAAAATTTGTATTCAAAAACACATCAATTACGTGAATTTAAATACGGCTTTTGTAAAAGAAAAACAACTCAATCTGGAATACACGTATGACGGTTTGCACCTAAACTCAATGGGTTATAAAGCGTGGGCAGAGCAATTAAAATCAAGTATTTTGAGTGAACTCAAATAAAAAAATTGTAACATCAAATAAATTCTCTATTTTTGCACGCTAATAAGGTAAACATAGAAAACAGCTTCAATATAATGGGAAAAATTATCGCTATTGCGAATCAAAAAGGTGGCGTTGGCAAAACGACGACGGCTATCAACTTGGCCGCTTGTCTGGGCGTTTTAGAAAAAAAAGTATTGCTCATCGATTGCGATCCGCAAGCCAATTCGTCGTCTGGTGTAGGGTTTATGCCCGAAGATGATGACTACAATTCTATATATGACTGCATGATAAATGAGGTCGATCCGCACGACGCCATAGTGAAAACCAGTACACCCAATCTTTATCTTTTACCATCGAGTATCAACCTCGTAGGTGCTGACAATGAGTTAGTTAACCGTTTTCGCCGCGAATATGTGTTGCAAGATATGGTCGAAAAAGTACGCGATGAATACGACTATATTTTCATCGATTGTCTGCCTTCATTGGGTAATGTGACCATCAATGCGCTTACTGCTGCGGACTCGATTTTGATTCCTACACAATGCGAAATTTTTGCCATCGAAGGTTTGAGTAAGCTCAACAATACGATTCAGTTGGTCAAAAAACACCTCAATCCGAAATTAGAAATTGAAGGTATTTTGCTTTCTATGTACGATAGCCGTTTGCGATTGGCGAATATCGTGTTGCAAGAGGTAAAAAATATAGCTGATGGCACGATGTATAACACCATCATTCACCGAAATTCGAGAATTGGCGAAGCACCGAATTTGCACATGCCAGTTATTATGTATGATGCTGGTTGCAAAGGCGCAATCAATTTCTTGAATCTTGCGAATGAGTTTTTGAGTAAGCAAAGTCAGAATTAAATTTGGCTCACGGATAAGAGTAAATTTAATTAAAAAAATTAAGGGAATTAAGAAAATTAAAAAAATAATTTCTAAGATAAACTGTGTGTGAAAAAATTTAAATCGTGAATCGAAAGACGAAAATCGAAAGTTGCTAATTGAGAGCTGTCCGAAAATCGTGAGTTGAAACGTAATATAATAAGAATTTGTTTAAATCTGAGATAGAGAAATATAACGGATTAAAAAAAATCTGTGTTAATCTGTGAAATCTGTGAGAGAGAAACAACCGCGCTTAGTAAATAACGTCTGTGTTAATCTGTGAAATCTGTGAGAGAAAAGAAATCTGTGAGAGAAAAAAATCAGTGGGAAAACATCGAGTTCAACCTTTTTTGTTGAAAACGTCAATAAAATATTATGTCAAAAGTTAAGAAAATGGAATTGGGATTGGGCATAAAAGCCTTGTTGTCTGGTATGGATAACGGTCCACGTCCCGAAAAAAAACCTGAGGTTGTGGCTGCGCCTATCGTTGCGGAAACCACGACGGTAAACACGATTGCGATGTTGCCAATCGAACAAATTGAGCCGAATCCATTGAATCCACGTGTCGATTTTGAACCTTCGGCGCTCAAAGAGTTGTCGGATTCATTGAAAGTGCATGGCTTGATACAGCCAGTTACGGTACGTCGCATGAGTGCAAACGTATATCAATTGATTTCGGGTGAGCGTCGTTTTCGAGCATCAAAGTTGGCTGGTTTGACCGAAATTCCAGCATACATTCGCTTAGCGGATAACGATCAAGAATTGTTAGAAATGGCTTTGATTGAGAATATTCAGCGTGAAGACCTAAACTCAATAGAAGTCGCTATTAGTTACCAAAGATTGATGGACGAGTGTGGCCTCAATCACGAACAAATGGCGGATAGAGTAGGGAAGCAACGAAGCACCATCACGAATTATACGCGATTGTTGAAGTTGCCGCCAGAGATTCAGACGGCGATAAAAAGTAAACAAATTACGATGGGTCACGCACGCGCCTTAGTTGGTGTAGCGGATATTGCGTTGCAATTGATGTTGTTTCAACAAATAGTCCGCGAAGGACTTTCAGTACGTGATGTCGAAAACCTAATTGCGAGCTACTCAGAAGAGAAAAAAGCGAGCATTGCTAAAACTGCAAAACCTTCATTACCTGATAGTTATAAACGTGTACAAGATGATTTGAGCCAATTGTTGGGTACAAAAATACAGTTGAAACACAAATCTGGTGGCAAAGGTCAAATCGTGATTAACTTTAATTCCGACAATGAATTGAATCGGATATTGGATACGTTGGAGAAGTAGTCCTCCCTAAATCCCTCCAAAGGAGGGACTTTCTAACGGAGAGTCAAATATTTTGAATATATAAAAAAAGGCTTGAATCGGATTTCGTTTCAAGCCTTTTTTGTTTTAAAAAAACTATCTTTGTTTTAACTTTTGATGCTGCGATAGTCTAATTTGTAAAGATATTTTAATTTCAAAAAGCAACTTTTAAAAACATAAATATAGTTATGGAAAATTGGATAATTTACGCCATCGTTTCGATGTTGTTTGCTGGTTTGACGTCTGTTTTGGCAAAATTCGGTTTGCAAAACATCAATTCAGATCTTGGTTTAGGCATCAGAACGGCTACTATTTTTGTTTTGATTACCACTTTTGTTTTCGTTACCGACAAGGTAAAAGACATTGGCGAATTGACTCAAAAACAACTAATTTTGCTCGTTTTGTCAGGTTTGACCACCACTTTTAGTTGGATTTTTTATTATCGCGCCATGAAAGAAGGCCCGCTTTCGTATGTCGCAGCCATTGATAAAGGTAGTATTGTGATTACCTTGATTTTGTCATTTATACTGTTCAAAGAGCCGATGACCTCGAAAGTTCTGCTCGGTGCAGCGCTTATATTTGTAGGTTTAATTGTCTTGATTTGGAAATAAATATTGATGTTGAGGAAACGAAAATAAAGAAAAAAACGTTATGTAAAGAGATGGATTATTTTTATATTATGAAAATATTCCATATTTTATTACGTAAAATGATTTAAATATGAATAAATTTTTTGTATTTATAGTAATATTGATGTTGTTTAGCGCATGCGGCAATCGTAAATTTGTGATGTCGCACAAAGCACAACTCGAAGATCATTTTATAGATGACGGTGATTATCGTTTGCATTATGTGACCATGGGTTCGCCCACGAATCCGCCTTTGCTGATGATACATGGTGCGCCGAGCAACTGGAAAGCGTACAAAAACTTCTTGACAGATACGGTCATGTATAATCATTTTCAACTGATTTCGGTTGACCGATTGGGCTATGGCGAGTCGAATTTAGGTAAGCGAAAAGTGGTGGCTTCTATCGAAAAGCAAGCGGAAGAAATCGAAAAAACCTTGTTATGTAACCTTTCGGGTAAAAAAGCTATAATAATTGGTCGCTCTTATGGTGCGCCGATTGCTGCAAAAATTGCTGCCAATCAACCTGATAAAGTTGCAAAACTGATATTGGCTGCGCCAGTGATTGACCCAAACCACGAAAAATATTTTTGGTTTGCTTACGCTGCACGAACTTGGCTCGTAAAACCGTTTCTACCTCGCGAATATGCCACCGCAACCGATGAGAAATTTGCACACAGTGGCGAATTGAAAAAAATGATTCAAGATTGGAAAAAAATACTTTGTTCTGTTACCGTCATTCAAGGCGGAAAAGATGAGATTGGCGACAAAGTAAATCTACGATTTTCGCACAGAATGTTGAATAAATTGAAATCAAAGTTTATTTTTATCCCTAATGCAGGTCATTATATTACAGAAGATAATTATGAATTAGTCAAAAAAGAAGTTTTTGCAGCCAATTTGGAATCAGATTTTATTAGAAAATAGATTTTTGTAGTGTTTTTTATATAATTTTGCATTTGAAAAAATCTATTTTGAAAAATTTTCTTGGAATAAATTCAACATGAAAGTTTTAAAGAAATCTTTTCTAGGTATTAAGTAAAGAAGTTTTAAGTATTGCAGTTTTTTAAATACATAAAAATCTCACTATTAGCTTATTATCTCGACTTGAATACTTAATACTAAAATA
>JAYUJV010000569.1:0-1907 GCA_043764975.1 Saprospirales bacterium | reverse complement strand
ACAAAGCCTGGCATCCATTTTAGGAGCGATGGATTTTTGTCTGCAATGACTTTCTCAATGTCTAAATACTTTTCAGTAGTTGTACTCATAAATAGTGTGTGTATGTTTAAAAATGTGTATGTTTTCGTTATAATTATTTGATTATAAATTAGTTGTATATTGAATTGTATATTAATTTTGCTAATTGCTAATTGCTAATTGCTAATTTTCCTATTTCATAAAACTTTCGCCTTTATAAACCACGTTTTTTCCGTCCTTATATAAGGCATACGTAAAACCCGAATGAATCGCATACGCGCCATGTTGCCCTTTTTTATTAATGGCAATAAAGCCAACTTGTAGGTCTTTGTAGTTTGGTTGTTTGCGAACAATACGCATCACGGCTTCCTCGCAAGCAGCTTGTGGCGTCGCGCCTTGTCGCATCAACTCCACGACCAAAAATGAACCGACACAGCGCATGACTGCTTCGCCAAGTCCAGTCGAAGTGGCTGCGCCAATTTCATTGTCCACAAAAAGTCCTGCACCAATAATTGGCGAATCACCGATGCGACCGTGCATCTTATAAGCCATGCCGCTAGTCGTGCAGCAACCACTCAAGTTACCGCTATTATCCATGGCCAACATACCAATCGTATCATGGTTTTCGATATTTATAATAGGCTTATATTGCGATTTTTCTTTCCATTTTTCCCAATCTTGCTTGGATTTTTCGGTCAATATATTTTCTTTTTTAAAGCCATTGGCTAAGGCAAAATCCAACGCACCATCGCCACAAAGCATGACGTGAGTCGTTTTTTCCATGACTAAACGCGCCACCGAAATCGGATGCACAATGTGTTGCAAAGCCGCCACCGAACCTGCATTACCGAACTCGTCCATGATGCACGCATCGAGCGTCACGAAGCCATCGCGATCGGGCAAGCCGCCTTTTCCGACCGTTTGGTTGCTTTCATCGGCTTCGGGTACCCAAACGCCATGCTCAACGGCCTCCACCGCACGACCACCTTTTTGTAGCACTTCCATAGCGGCTTCGTTGGCTGCAATGCCAAAATCCCAAGTCGAAATTACGATCGGTTTATTGAGCAACGGTGCAGATGTTGCCTTCGCACTTGTGCTACAAGCCTCTGCCAATATCAGCGATGAAGTGGCCAAAGTTGCTTGTTTCAGAAAATGACGACGCGGCAAATCTTTTTTCTTTTTTGTATCAAAATGATTAAAAAAAGAACTTATTTTTTTCAAAAAATTAGATGACATATTGGTGTTTTAAGATGCTGTGTGGTTGATTTAGTCGCATGAAAGTTGCAACTTAAAATTTTGGTATTTGTTTATTGTAACATGTAGATAATAAGTTGGCAAAGTTGAGCGTAGTATTTTAGACTTAGACGAGCCAAATTTGAAGTTCGATGCAGCGCATCGGGCTGAAAATTTGGCGAAGTATAAGTTTAAAATAGTAGCGATAACGCCAAGTTATTATTTACACGTTACTATTGCAAAGAGTTGAATATATTTTTTAATATGTCACTCCTACGGAGTTTAAAAATACGTCGTAGATTTTGTGTTTTTACCAACATCTCATGCCTAACGGCATTTTTAACAAATAATGCCGTTAGGCATGGCATGTCGGTAAATACTGATAATACTCTATAGTAATAAAGCTCCATAGGAGCGACATATTGAATTTATAATTATACATTTTCCTAGTCATAAGCGTTGAGCCATTTATAAAATAAAAATCATTTTCATTTTAAATATAAAAAATGTCTGCTGTAAAAAAAATATTCGCCTGCACAAGTTGCGGCACGACTGCTCCTAAATGGGTCGGTAAATGCTCAGGTTGTGGCGAATGGAACACTTATGTAGAAGAAATCATCACGAAAGGCACTACGCAAGAAGAAAAAAAGAAAGTT
>JAYUJV010000568.1:0-15731 GCA_043764975.1 Saprospirales bacterium | reverse complement strand
AAAATGCTTGGTTGGCACAAAAAATAGCGACCGAAATAGGCGATAAACAAATGGCTGGTGCGGCAGCATTCTTAAATGGCGAAGGGTTTTTGCAAATGAGCGACACCAAAGAAGCCAAAGAACGCTACGCTACGGCTTATAAATTTGCAAAAGCAGACAATAACGTACCGCTACAAAGCGACGCACTTGACCGCATATTAGATATTGCTCAAAAAAGTGGCGACTCACGCGATGTTGCCAAATGGGCAAAAGAAGCCTTGGATTTGCTGAAGCGAAAAGGTGGCAATAGTGGCGGAAGCGCTGCACCAGCCGTGGTCAGCAAAAATCCTGCTGACGACAAACAGCGTGTACTCTTGATCCAAGAGAACGAGCAACTCCGTAAAGAAAAAGCAGATCTCGAACGTCGAATTTCGACTTCAAATTCTGGTTTTCAGGATAAAATAAGCGGCGAAAAAGCAAAATTTGCGGAAACACAACGTATGCTGACTCAGCAAAAAGACGATGCTGAAAAAGTATTGGATCTGAAAAATAAAGAAATATCGACGATGTCGGGCGAGAGATTAAAACAAGAATATATGCTTTCGGAACGTAAGCGCATGAACGAAAAACTCTCGCATGGCGCAAAATTGCTACAAGATTCGTTACAAAGAAGTAACCTCGAACTCGAAAAAAATCAGCTCGTGATAGAGCGCGGCAGCTATATCAGAAATATTTTATTGGCGATTTCGGCTGGTGTACTTGGTTTGGCTGGCGTATTTTTCTATCGCGCTCGCGAGCGACGCAAGGCAAATGTAGTACTTGGCGAGCAAAAGAAAATGGTAGAAGAAGAGCAACGTCGCTCAGACGAATTGCTACTGAATATTTTGCCAAAATCAATTGCCGAAGAATTGAAAGCCGAAGGCAAAGCCAAAGCGCGACGCTACGAACAATGCTCGGTGTTGTTCACGGATTTTAAAAACTTTACGACCATTGCCGAAACCATGTCGCCCGAAGAATTGGTGAATGAGCTAGATTATTGTTTCAAGGCATTCGATTTTATCATCTCGCAATACGGCATCGAAAAAATAAAAACCATCGGTGACGCTTATATGTGCGCCATCGGTTTGTCGGACAGAATCACGACGCCCAATAAACTCGTGAAAGCGGCGCTCGAAATACAAGAATTTATGGCGGATTATAAGGCGGAGAAGATAGCAAAAGGCGAGGCTTATTTTGAAGCGCGCATCGGGATTCATACAGGCGCAGTCGTAGCTGGTGTGGTGGGCAATAAAAAATTTGCTTACGACATTTGGGGCGACACCGTAAACACCGCAGCACGTATGGAACAAAACTGCGAGCCAGGCAAAATCAATATTTCTGAAAAGACTTATTGGCAAATAAAATATGATTTCAAATGCGATTATAGAGGAAAGTTGCCAGCCAAAAATAAGGGCGAAGTAGAAATGTACTATGTGTTGGGGAAAGCGTAGAGTGGATAACAAAAATGATAAAGCATTGATTATAAGGTAAATAGGCAATCAGTATTTACACTATACTTTTGAACAATGATTTTTGAGCTTATAGTTAATGTTTTATTAAAGTTAGTATCTGATGAGAATTGTTTTCGTCAAAATGATGTTCAGTAACGTATAGATACTAAATGACGTAAATTATGCGTTTAAAAAATTTACAAAAATAAACAACATGATAAAACAACTTTTAGTCTTCGTTTGCGCCTTTTGGTTTGCAACAACTGCTTTTTCGCAAGAAAAAAAAGAAATTTATGTAGTGCAACTCGGTAATTTTGCAAGCGCTACATTGAGCGATTATAAAATCGTGAAAGATCTCGGTTTACTTTATGTAGGCGAAACCAGCGATGGACAGACACCTATATATGTAGGCGATTTTGAAACCAAGGCTTTGGCTGAAACCGTATTAGCCGAAGCAAAGAAAAAAGGATATTCGGGCGCATTTTTATCACCACGAAAATTGAGTGGCAAAAAAGTATCTGTTATACAATTGGGTGGCAAAAAGTTGAGCGATGCCGTAAAATGGGAAAACTATACCAATGCTGGCAAAATCGCCGTATTACCAGATGCTGCTACAAAAACATTCAAGATTATTTCTACTGGCTTTGCAGACGATGCTGCTGCGAAAGAAGGCTTGGCAAATCTAAAAGCGTTGGGTTACAAAGATGCTTATTTACGTAGCATAGACGAAACCTACCTTCATGCTGCCAACGTAATCGAAACAAACGGTATTGCGCTCGATGGCACAATTGCAACTGCGCCGACAGCACCCGAAGCACCAAGAAAAATTATAGTTAAAGGCCCTGATACAACTGCTACTCCTATAAATATTCCTGCAAATACGGCAGCATACAAGCGCAAATCGGTTGGCGAACTACAAAAAGTATTGAACGAAATGGGTGCATATAGCGGCAAAATAGATGGCGACAACGCCACTGCTGCAAAAGCGGCTTATGATGCGGCGGCAAAAAACAATAAAGTGATTCAAAAATATGTTGCTTTGGCAAAAACCGCGCCCATCTCAGCTGGTGCAAAAACAAGCGAATTACAATTTGCCATCAACAATATATTGAGTAAGCCGGCTGATGCTAAAAAGGTACTCGAAAAAAGTAGTCAACCCATTGCGAAGGCATATAGAGCGTATCTAATGTTTACCCAAAACGGCGATGCCAAGCAAATCAATAAACTAATGAATGAAGCAATTGCTGGTGCATTTAGTGCAAAAGGCGTTACGAATCCATATAGTTTTGATACAAAATCGACGTACTCGTACACGACATTAACACAGCTCATACAACACCTTCGTTACGTGCAAGGTGTGGACAAAAACAAGACTGCATTTCCCACTTGGTTGCTCGAAGAACATCCACAAGAAGCAATTGCGGCGCTTGAGCCAGGAGAATCTTTTAAAGGCGATTATAAAGTAGAAGTAAAAGATAAATTCATGGAGTGGGAAGAAATATCACTTTTGCAGCACATTGCCAATGATTTGAATACAACCGAAGATTATAAAGGAACTGAAAAACAACTGCAAGAAGCACAAGAGCGCACGCAACTTTATTTTTTGCCAAAAGCACTTGATGCGAAGGACAAACTGGTACATAACGGCGCAAATCTTGCACTTTGGAAAGGTATGGATCTTTGGGCTTCAAAAGATGCGGTAAACAAACAAACCGTTGATGCCCTAAAGGCTGTCTATTATAAAGCACAACTTCGCCTCGAAGATTACTATGCTACAAAAGGAATCAAAGGCGAACAGGCAACGCTTCTGGCTTATTATACGTTACAGACTGTAGTACATCGTCCTTTGGTGCGTTATATTGTAGCTAGAAATTAAAATTAAATATTAATACTTGATTTTCAATGTTTTATGTATTAAAATAAATATTTAAAACAATCAAAGTCAAAAAATATACGACATAGTAGTATATTTGCATTTTCAAAAACCTTTTTTAATAACTATAAATTTAAATTAACACAATTATTATGAAAAAAACACTTTTTTCACTTTTTTCAGGTTTAGCCGTAGTTGCTACCTTGTTCATGACTGCTTGCGGTACTGATTCTACTACTAAAAAATGTACGACTGACTGTGGCGTACACGGTACACCAGCTGCAGCAGATTGCAAATGTGCTTGTGCAGCAGGTTACAAACTTGATGCTATCAATGGTCGTTGCGACGTACAAATTCTTGGTTTTGAGGCTTTCGGCAACTACACTACGACTGAGTCTTTATTGACGAAGCCAGGTAGTACAACTTCTGAAAAAGCATCTAACTATGATTCAGCATTGAGTGAATTGACAACTGATGCTACTGGTACAAAAGTACGTATCAAGAATTTAGGACTTTATACTTGTCAAATTGGTTCTGTAAATCAAGATTACTTCGTAGAAGCAACAATGAAAGGCGACTCTATCTTAGTGCCTAGTGTTGTATCTTGTGCAACTACATTTGTTGGTAAAGGTATTTTGGTAAGAGATGTTGCAAAAAAATTAACTGGTTTCAAAATCACTTACTCAGCAACTTACAAAAATCCAGATCCAAAGGTTACGGGTAATGTCACTGATAAATATACAGATACTTTTGTAAAGAAGTAAATTTTGCAAATCGATATATTTAAAAAAAATCCCGATTTTTTCACTCTTGAAAAAATTCGGGATTTTTTATTTAGGGCTGATTCAAAAAATAAATTATTTTTAATTGAGACCCTAAAATCATGTTGGCGAATTTCAAAACAGAAAACAATATAATTATTTTATAAAAACAATAAAACTGTTTGACCAAATTTCTTGTTTTGTATAGAAAAAAGACGAGTTTATCCTATTTTGCAGATAAATACAAGTTTCTTTTTTATTTTTGTTTTTTCAAAACACACAACGACTTATTGGAAATGAAAAAAAATATTCAAACTCAATTTATATTTATACCAATTTTTTTATTTTTTAGCATTTTGAGCCTTGCTCAAAATACCATTGTGAAAGGGAAAGTGCTTGATGCCAAAGACAAAACTGGTATTCCTTACGCTTCGTTGCAATTTGGTAGTGGTAACATAGGTACTAACACTGACAACAATGGCTTTTTTCTGTTAGAAAAAAAAGGACAAGTGACAGAAATCCGCGTATCGTGCATGGGTTATGTGACGCAAACGATTGCCATAAAACCGAACCAAACAAACGAAATAACGGTTTCGCTCGTAGAACTCGAAGCCCAATTGCGCGAAATAACCGTGCGACCCGAAAAATATAAGCGCAAAAATCCTGCAGTAGATCTCATCAAACAAGTGTTTGCACATCGCGACCAAAATCGAAAAGAAGGCTTGGATTATTATCAATTCGACAAACACGAGCGTTTGCGCTTTGATATGGACGGTGTCACGACGCGCTTCAAAAATCAATGGTATTTTAATAAATTTCGTTTTGCTTTCGATTATTGCGATACGAATAAGGTCAATCAGAGAGCTTCGCTACCCTTTTATTTCCGCGAGCGATTGCTGACTTCTTACTATCGACAAAGACCGAAGACAAAAAAAGAGCGGCTTCATGCCGAACGCCAAACAGCTCTTGAAAATGATTATGACGTAGATCAAGATGGCATTTCGACCTACATCAACAATATGTACAGCGACGTGGACATCTACGAACCAACCATTACGTTACTCAACAAGGAATTTATGGGGCCGCTTTCGGGTATTGCGACTTCATTTTACAGATTTTACATTACGGACACCGTAAGTATTGATAATCAGCGTTTTGCGTCTGTTTTTTTTAGTCCAATCAATAAAAACGATCTTGCCTTTATGGGCAATATACTCATTTCGTTGGATTCTACGTATGCCGTTCGGCAAGTAGATATGGGCGTTTCGAAGGACATAAATCTCAATTGGGTTTCGGATATTAAGATAAAACAAGATTTTGCTTTTCAGGGTGAAGGCAAAGCGCGCCGCTTATTGATGACCGAAGATGTAGTCGTTTTTAATCTAAAAATATGGAAAAACAAGGAAGGTCGAAGTATGCTCGCTACCAAAGTCAATAACTATAAAAACTATATTTTGGATAAGCCAGAAGCAGATAGTCTTTATAAAGGCAAAGTAGAACTCTTGCGCGATACTGGATATTTGAGCAAAAAATCAGATTTTTGGGAAGGCAACCGACACCAAGCCCTCAACCAAGTAGAGAACGAGATCAAGGAAATGGTGGATAGCGTAAAACACGTGCGGCTTTACAAAATCCTGACTGGTATCGGTACGGTGTTAGGTTCGGGTTATCAGAAAGTGGGTAAAATCGAAATCGGACAAGTTGGCAATTTATTTCGTTACAACGATGTGGAAGGTTTTCGAGTACAACTCGATACGCGAACCAATGATCGCTATTTTCGACATTTTCGCTTACGAGGTTATGGCGCTTACGGTTTTTTAGACAAAGCATGGAAATATGGTGCTAGCACAACCATCTCGTTTCGTGGTGCAAGGCCAAGTCGCTTTCCAGTCAATCAACTAAAAGTATCTTACGAGCACGATTTATTTTTTCCAGGTTTAGGTTCAAACTTAGGCCAAGGTCTTGTGAGTTCATTACAAGTGGCCGGTACAAATCGGCTTTTGCTCAATGAAATCACGAAGCTCGAATACTCGCGAGAGTTCACAAACGGCATGAGTTATAGCATATATGGTCAGCGAAAAGCAGTAAGTGAAGCTGGCGCTTCGTTGTCTGAGCCTTCTCCGAATACAGACAATGTGGCCGTCACGACCGAAGTTGGCGGTTGGTATAAATATTCACCAAACGAAAAATTTTATCAAGGCGCACAAGCGCGCACGCGTATAAAAAGTAAATATCCAGTCTTTTATGTACAGTATAAAGCTGGTATAAAAGGCATCTTGGGCGGCGAATATGCCTTCCAACGAGTGAGCCTGCGCATGGACAAAACCTTTTATCTCGCGCCGATTGGTCAGGCAAAATGCTATGTTGAAACTGGAAAAATCTTTGGTCAAGTTTCTTATCCATTGCTCGAAATACACCGCGCCAATCGCGGTTATATCTTCGACAATTTCGGATTCAACCTCATGAATTACCTTGAATTTGTGAGTGATCGCTACGCAATGATTCACGTCAATCACGATTTTGGCGGCTTGGTACTGAATAGGATTCCGTTGATAAAAAAACTAAAATTGCGCGAAGGCCTGACGTTCAAAGCGCTTTATGGAAGCCTTAGCGAACAGAATATACCTTCGGCCAATAACCGTTTATTGGCATTTCCACTCGACCTCCAAAAACAACCTTTGACGCATCCATTGGGTAAGTTGCCATACATGGAAGCCAGTGCTGGTATCGGCAATATTTTTGGCTTTCTACGTATGGAATACATCTGGCGCTTGACTTACAATGACTTACCGAATGTCCAAAAATGGGGCGTAAAAGCGATGTTCGGGTTTGATTTTTGAGAAGACCTCCTAAGCCCCATCCCAACCTTCCCCAAAAGGGAAGGAGTAAAAGGAGAGACTTTCCATCGTGACATCTATTTTTGAGGCTCAACAATTAAAAATTGAGAATTTTAACTTTATTTCTAAATTAAAAAAATTGAAACACGCATCATATTTAAGTTTTTGGGAGCGCGAAACCTTTTTTTCGGGGATTGATGTTGCCATTATTGGTAGCGGAATCGTTGGGCTCAATGCCGCCATTACGCTCAAAGAGCGCGAGCCTTCGCTGCGAGTAGTGGTGTTGGAGCGTGGTTTTTTGCCGCATGGCGCCAGTACGCGTAACGCTGGTTTCGCTTGTTTTGGCAGTTTAACGGAGTTAATTGATGACTTGGATTCGCATAGCGAATCCGAAGTTTTTGGATTGGTCGAGCGACGTTGGCAAGGCTTGCAGCGTTTACGCAGCAGAGTTGGCGATCAAACTCTGAATTACCAAACGCTTGGCGGACATGAAATCTTTAGACATCAAGAGCGTGATTCGGCGACTAATTGCTTAGATAAAATTAATTATTTTAATGAAAAAACAGAAAATATAACTGGCTTTAAAAACGTGTATCAAGCACAAAATCAACGCATCAGCGAATTTGGATTTGCGGGTATCGAAACCTTGATTTCTAATACTGCCGAAGGGCAAATTGATACAGGCCACATGATGAAAGCCTTATTATCTATCGCCAAAGAAAAAGGAGTTGATATATATAATGGCCTGACCATTAGCCACATAGAAGATCAAAACGATCATGTGTTGCTACAAGTAGAAGCTGGATTTAGCATAAAAGCGACAAAAATCTTGGTTTGCACCAATGGTTTTGCGCGTCGTCTTTCGCCTAAACTAGCAGTAGAACCAGCGCGCAATCAAGTCTTGATTACTGCGCCCATCGACAATTTGCGTATAAAAGGTTGTTTTCATTATGACAAAGGATATTTTTATTTTCGCAACGTAGGCAATCGCGTATTGCTCGGCGGTGGGCGCAACCTCGCACGCGAAGCCGAAGCAACTGATACGTTTGGGCTAACTGAAAATATTCAAGCGGCGCTTGAACAATTACTGCATGAAGTCATTTTGCCAAAGCAAAAAGTAAATATAGATATGCGTTGGAGTGGCATTTTGGGCATTGGTGCGCAGAAAAAACCGATTGTAGAGTACATTAGTCCACAAGTAGCAGTGGCTGTCCGAATGGGTGGTATGGGCGTTGCCATCGGAAGTTTGGTGGGCGAAGAAGGCGCTGAGTTGATTTTGGAGTAGTCCTCCCTAAATCCCTCCAAAAGAGGGACTTTCTATCAGGATGTCAAACTTTTAGATAAAATAATAAGTAAATTATTTACTTATCAACAATAAACTGTTGATAAACAATTTTTATGTTAATAACTTTTTATTAAAATGAAAATAAAGCAAACCAAATGATACCTAATATATAACCTAAAATAGCCAAACCGCTTACCGCTTTTAGGTATTTAAAAAATGAAATAGATTCCATTCCCATCGCTGCAATACCAGCTGCCGAGCCAATAATTAAGATGCTGCCGCCTGTGCCAGCACAATATGCCAACAACAACCAAAACGATTGGTCACTCGCAATACTCGTCAGTGGATACATTCCGATACTCGCTGCCACCAACGGCACATTGTCAATTACTGCCGAAGCTAGTCCAATACTCGATACTTGCAACAATTGGTTCGGACAATATATAGAAAGTAGATTAGCCATGTTATGTAAATATCCACTTGCTTCTAAGGCACTGATGCTCAACAAAATACCTAAAAAAAACAAAATGCTCGATGTATCTATTTTGCGCAAAGCACTCACAACCGAAAGCGGCTCGCGCGCTAATT
The DNA here is from genome assembly GCA_043764975.1 of Saprospirales bacterium. GTDB lineage: Bacteria > Bacteroidota > Bacteroidia > Chitinophagales > Saprospiraceae > JAYUJV01. The sequence goes on along the minus strand of JAYUJV010000568.1, from coordinate 6,918 downwards.
CATCTTTTTCTGAATGTAGGATTTCTGACACAATCCACACCACCGCTAATCCCAACAACATACCCATATATGGCGGCAATTGCGTCACAGCCTTGAAAACTGGAACGAACAACAATGCGCCAATGCCAACAATAAAAATCACATTTCGCTGAAATAAAGTAGAAGGGATACGCGATTCATGCACTTCTTCAATTGCCTTTTGTGTTTGTCCTTTTATCTTAAAATTCAGCATCAATAGTGGTACAAAAAGGTTTATCAAGCTCGGTATAAAAACATTTTTTATCAATACCAAAGGTGTTAATTGGCCGCCAATCCAAAGCATAGTGGTCGTGATGTCGCCTATTGGCGACCATGCACCGCCTGCATTGGCCGCAATCAGAATCAACGATACGAAGTAGATTCTGTCGTCGTCTTTTGCCATTAACTTGCGTAAAAGCGAAATCATGACAATGGTTGCCGTTAGATTATCGAGTATGGCTGATAGAAAAAAAGTAGTAAGTCCGACAATCCAAAGTAGCGAACGCTTTTGAGTAGTTGTGATTCGGCTCGTGATAACCTCGAATCCATCATGTGCATCAACCAACTCTACGATGGTCATTGCGCCAAGCAAAAAGAAAATAATACCCGAAATATCAGCCAAGTGCTTGCTTAATATTTCATTGACTGCAGCAGCGTCAGTTTGTCCGAAAACATAAACGACCCAACAAAGTACGCCAGCCGCCAAGGCCGTTGCAGATTTGTTGAGTCGTATATTGTGCTCAAATACAATCAAAACATAGGCAATGATGAATATAAAAATGAGCATTTTATTTTATTTTAAAATCAGTTTTTGAATACTAAATCTTCGTTACGAAGCCATTCGCTTGCGTAACAATAATATTGCAGCATACACAATGCCTATCAAAATCAAGGCCAATGCAATGAATTGTGCTTGCGAAAATTGAATGTCGCCTATAAACGAATAGGTAGGATTGATACGTATTATTTCTATAAAAAACCTTTCTAAACCGTTGAATATCAGATAGATACAGAACATAACGCCAGGCGTTTTGATACGCTTGCGAATACTCCATATTATGATTAAAATCGCCAAACACATCAGCGACTCATATAAAGGTGTCGGAAAAACTGGCGGATTTAAGTATTTACAAAAATCGCCTACACAGTTCGGAATAGCAATACCTTCTTTTACGACATTGTGCGGATAACTCTGCGCCCAAAGCCAATCTGGCATGAACGACATCCAACCTGGTTTGGGTGCAGTATTCGCAATGCCCCAATCGCCATCGCCCGAAAGCTGACAGCCCAAACGACCTACGCCATAACCAACCATGAGCGTTGGCGCGCAAGCGTCCATCATGTGTATCGGCGGGATTCCTTTTTTTCGGACATACCAATATACAACGATAAAGGCCAATATCAAGCCGCCATACATCGTCAAGCCACTGCCTGAAAAGAACTGCTCGATTGGATTTTTTATAAATTCAGAAAAATTTTCGAGTACCGAAAAGAGTTTTGCACCCAACAAACCCGAAACCGCCGCTACCATCGTGATATCGCCAATCCGATGACTCGGCGATACGAGTACTTCTTTCTGAACAGGTTTTGTAAGTTTACCTTTATTAGCGTCATAATATCGCCAAGCCACAAAGCCAAGCAAACCCAAAACGCCACCTACTATATTACCTTTACTCGACATGATGATGGCTGCTGCATCTGCTTTGAAATCTAAAAAATTTTGTACGACATACAGAATTTTAAAACCAATAAAAAAACCAATCAAAGCATTGAGTGCCAAATCGCTGATGGTTGCACCTTCGCCAACCGTAATGGTTTCTAAAGTAGACTGCAATAAACCTTCTTTTTCTTTTCGTGCAAACTCAAGGCTCAACGTATAAGCACTTGCGAAAAAAGCCAATGCCAATAACAAGCCAAACATTTTGACAATCGAAAAACCATTATTGATGTCTGTTCCGAATATATCGTGCAATAGATATGACAAATCTGGATACATATTTTATGTTCTTTTATTTTAAAATCAAATATTTATTTTATAAATAACTAATTATCAATTATTTATAAAATTAACGATTAAACTTACGTCTTACTAATTTTATAAATGGCTTTGCAAATTTTTCTTTCGTAGCCCAATCATAACGTTGCGCCAATTGCAACAGATAAGTTTTTGCTTCTTCAAAATTTGTCATGGATTGCAGACGAGCAATGGCGTTTTCGAACTCAAAGTGATCGCCAGCAAAAAGTTCATTTTGTGTCAAAACGCGCTCATTTAGTCCCATTGACATCTTAATATTATCTATCGGCGCTTGCCCCAATTTTTCTGACAATTCCTTCGATGCTTGGTTGTCAAACAACTCATCGTCATCTACGCGAACGTTGCTCGGCTGTATCAAAGGTTGCGCTGCCGACGGTACTGGCGTATGTATCACCACACTTGGCACTTCTACTGGTTTTGCGATTGGTATTTCTACTGATGGCGCAATTTCGATGATTGGCTCAGGTATCACGATTGGTTCAGGTGCTATTTCAGGAATTGCTTCAACTTCTGCCGCTGGTTCAAACACTATCGGCGGCACTACTTTCACAACCGCTTCCACGATTTTTTCTTCCACTGTTTCTTTCACCACAACAGGTTCTGGCGTAGGAATATATACAGGCGTTGGCTTGGCAATTGGTGCAACTACTTCTGCCACAACAGGTGCATGCACGACAGATTGGGACGGTAAAAGATAGGCTTCGTACAACTGACGAATATAAGACAACATTAGATCTCGCTCAATGCCACTCAAGTTTGCTTCTTGCGAAAGCGAGTTGCTGAGTGCGTTTATTTTTTCTAACAATAATTTGGTTTGCATAGAATTCATATTTATGTTTGCTTGTTTCGTTTGAAAAAGTTATTTTCGCAGCGGATTTTAATTTTATTAAAAATTTATTTTAAATTTTGATGCGAAAATATTTTAAATTTTGTAATTATTTATCGTTTTTGCACAAAATTAGAACTTAGAACGAAATCCTTTATCACGAAGTACTTATTTTGACCATAAAAGTACGCTTTTTTTTTAATATTCTCTACATACTATGTTTTTAGAACCTCACTACAAAGGGCAGCGAAGCGGCTGGATTGAAGTCATCTGCGGCTCTATGTTTTCGGGCAAAACCGAAGAGCTGATTCGCCGATTGAAGCGCGCCAAAATCGCAAACCAAACTGTCGAAATATTTAAACCAAAAATAGACACGCGCTACGATGACGTAAACGTCGTGTCACATGATTCCAATGCGATACACTCTACGCCAGTTTCACACTCAAACGAGATTTTAAATTTGGCGCATGATGTAACCGTAGTCGGCATCGACGAAGCCCAATTCTTTGATATGGACTTGGTGGATGTCTGCCAAACCCTTGCTATGCAAGGCGTGCGTGTCATCATTGCTGGTCTCGACATGGATTACAAAGGCTTGCCTTTTGGGCCTATTCCTAACCTTTTGGCTGTAGCGGAGTACATTACGAAAGTACATGCTATATGCACACGTTGTGGCAACCTAGCTGTACATTCGTATCGACTTGGCACCGACGAAAACTTGGTCATGCTCGGCGAAATGGATACTTATGAGCCTCGATGTCGCACCTGTTACCAAATGGGAAATATCTTAGATTTAAAATAAATTAAAATGTCTTAAAATATTGACAATCAATACTTTAAGACATTTTTTTTATTTTAACACTATTCCATATCTATCAGTAATTGACCTTTATCTACTGCTTGACCTTGCTTTATCTGTATCGCTTTTATGAAAGCGTCGCTCGGCGCTTTTATCAAATTTTCCATTTTCATGGCTTCCAATATCAAAACAGTATCGCCTTTTTTTACTTCATCACCTACGGCAACATTGATACTCAATACCAAGCCTGGCATTGGCGATTTGATGTTATTTGCTTTTTGTTTTGAGCCTACTGTCAAGCCGATTTGCGTTATCAATCGGTCATATTTATCAGCTATTTTGATTGTATAAGCATTGCCATTTACTTTTATGATAAAAGTTTTTTGCTCAAAATCAGTTTCTACGACTTCTGCTTGGTATGCTTTATTGCCTTTCAAGATATGAAAGGAGTCTGCTCCATTCGCAATAAAATCAAACTTTTGAATAGCTTCTGGCGCAATGCTAAGTTCTTTTTCATCATTTACGATGACCGTAAAAGGTGTTATTTTGTCAGACATAACAATTTATTTTTTTTTATTCGGAGACACAGTATAACCTATTTTACTCATAAAATAGGTTTCAAAAACCGTATAAAACACATAAACAATAATAAAAGGCACTAAAAATAATTGACTTTTCGGATTCATCTTCTGATGATAACCAACTACAATCAACACACAACTCAGCATTTTAGTCAAAATAACCAACAATACCATTCCCGAAAAATAGTTTTTATTTTCGCTTACCGCTAAAAAATTAGCACCATAATAAATAACCATAGTCAAGAGAATAAAAAAAACGTGACTTGTCCAAAATAAATTGTCGTAATCACAAAGTTCTTTTAGTGCATATCTCAATATATATTCTATCGAAGTAGTTAGGGAAAATACGATAAAAAGATATTTATAAAATGTCGATTGATTCATTTTTTCTTGATTGGTTACAATACTTTTACTTTTATCTTCATCCCTACCGAAGGCATTGTGTTTTCATTGAATCCATTGAGCGCCAATATATCTGACACTGTCGTATTTCCATATCGCTCTGCAATATCATTCAAAGATTCATTGCGACCAATAAAATGGTACATGAAATTACTTTCTTCTTTTGCCTTTTTATGAAAATGTAATTTTTGCAATAATGGATTGGTAAATACTTGTTCTTTTACTTCTGTATTCACTTCCACCATGACTGCACTTATGGCCAATTGTATAGTAGGCGTACTTTGAACAGGTGTTGGTGTCTGAATTACTTGAGTTTGTGCAACTGCAATTACAACTGGCGGTGCTGGCATAACATCCATAATTGGCATAACCACACTTTTGACAACCATTCCCATCGGCTCACTTGTTGGCATATTCCCTACAGAAGCGACTAAACTTTTTTCAACTACCACAGTTTGTTCAATTGGCTTTACAGCTGCCGCAGCAGCAATCGCATCTATGTTCGTTGCTTGAGGAACATAACTATCACTTACTTTTGGTATGTATATATTCAAGTCTTGCCCTCTACTGATATAGCTTGATGCCATATAATTCCAAGATTTTATATTTTGCGCATGACAATTAAAGGCTTCCGCAATCTGATCTAAATTATCGCCTGGGCTTACCGTCACTTGCGTCTTTACATATAAATCATTAGAGTTCGCAGATGTATTAAATATAATTGGTTTACTCGATATATCTTGACGCTCAGCCGTTGGCGTATTCAAATAATTCTCAAATACATTGCGAACGCGTGAAGGTAAAATAACGAAGTTCCCATCGGTAGTAGCAGGAATAAAATCATTTATGTAAGAAGGATTCAATTGCTGAATAATCGAAATCGGAATATCCGTCACTTGCGATATAGTTGTAAATGACATAAATTCCTTCATCTTCATCACTGATGTCACTTGCAAATCCAACTCAGGTAATCTAGGACGTATATTGTGCCAAGAATAACTTTGTAAAACATAAGAAGCGGCTAAAAATGCAGGCACGTAATTTTGTGTTTCTTTCATCAAAAAACGACGAATTTTCCAGTAATCAGTGCTTTTTCCGTGCTTTATTGCCCAGTCAACTCGTGCAGGTCCAGCATTATATGCCGCCAATGCCAATGCCCAGTCATTGTACTTGTTGTGCAATTCCTTAAGTAATTTCATCGCAGCTTGAGTTGACTTATATGGGTCAAAACGCTCATCGACATACGTCGAAATATTTACACCATAAGTTTTTGCAGTTTCGGGCATCAATTGCCACAAACCACCAGCACCAGCTCTTGATATTGCCCTTGGATTTAGACCAGATTCGATTACATAAAGCGCCTGCAGATCCATTGGCAATTCATTTTCAGCGATACACTTTTCTACAAAAGGTGCATACATCGCTGCTTTGCCAAGTAATCTTTCTGTCGATTCTCTATGCTTTAACTTTCCTTTTATGAACACTTTAATTTCTTCTGTCCATTGAGGTGTTATACAACTTGTCAGGTTCATAAAACGAAATCGAATATCATCTTCATTCATTTCATAATTACTACCATCTTGCATATCCGCCTCAAAAGTATCATTATAACTTTGTCCTTGCACATAAAAAATGCCTAGCAATAGAAACACAAACAATAATAAAGATTTTTTCATTTTTAATTTTTTGATAATGTTTTCTCGTTACCTAATCTCAATTTTTCAAAAAAGCCAATATTTTTTCTAGCACTCATCCTCCAATAAGTACTGCACTAAAACACCTAAATAAATATTTAACAGGGAAAAAATGGGATAGTTTTAATGTTATATTTTGCTCAACATTTAAAAACTATGTGAAGATACAGAAACATATAATAAAAACAAGTCTTTTGGTAAAAAACTAAAGTAGAACTCAAAATTTTAACATATTTTAGAAATACATTTTGCTTTCAATTATATTAAAAAAGGGATTTTTATTTCAAAATTACTATTAAAAAATGAGGAGATTTTATAAATGATTAAGGCTGAAAACTTACTAAAGAGTAATTAACTTACTAATTATTGGGGGTTGCCTTTTGCAAATGTATTTTGAGAAATACGTTTAGAAAGGTCTTTAAAAAGCGAAGTTACAGAACGTTTATAGTGTTACTAAGAATAAGGGAACGTATATAAACGAGAAGAGCCTCGTAGTAAACTACGAGGCTCATGCTCAAATTTCAAACTGGCGGCGACCTACTTTCCCACACTCAAGGATGCAG
>JAYUJV010000567.1:0-1911 GCA_043764975.1 Saprospirales bacterium | reverse complement strand
AAACTTTAAGAAAACATTGACACCTTGTCACGAACTTTTTGAGGTCTAAATTGCGTTCTAAAACAATACGTTCACAAAGAATCTACATATAGTATGCTACATCGTGCGCCAAAAGAATATTTTATGCTTGTAAAAAAAGGTTTTGTCTTGTTTTTGCTGTGCTTTTGGGCGTATTGTGCAACTGCCAATACGGGTAAATATCGTTGTACTTGGCGCGACAATCCTTCTACGACGATGGTTATCGGTTGGCAGCAAGTGAGTGGCGATGATCCGATTTTATATTACGACATTGCGGACAAAGGCGCCGATGCGGCCAAATACACGAAGCAACAAGATCCCGACAATACGACCGACGCCAAGGGCATGACGCATAAATTTGTGCGGCTTTCGGGCTTGAAACCCAACACAACCTATTATTTTTTGATAAAAGACAGCGAAAGTACAAGTAAGCGTATGTCGTTCCAGACTGCGCCCGACAATCCTGATACGCGACTGAGTGTGATAGCAGGTGGCGATTCGCGCAATGCACGCGAGGTGCGCGCCAAGTCGAATAAACTAGTGGCGAAGCTGCGACCCAACGTGGTGCTTTTTGGCGGCGACATGACTGATGCCGACAAAGACGACGAATGGCAAGAGTGGCTCGAAGATTGGCAACAAAGTATCGCGGCTGATGGTCGCATGACACCGATTTTGGTTTGTCGCGGCAACCACGAATCCATCAATGCAACCTTGATTGATTTATTCGATTTGGCTGCCGATAACTTATATTATAGCATGAGTCTTGGCGGTAATTTGCTACGTATATATACGCTCAATTCGTTTTTGCCAGCTGGCGGTGATCAAAAAACGTGGTTGGCAAGCGATTTAGAACAACATAAAAATGCGATTTTCAAGCTCGCTCAATATCATTTACCAATGCGTCCGCACGTGAATGGCAAAGAGAACAACAACGAAGAAGTGTTGCATTGGGCAAATCTTTTTAATAAATATCAAGTAAATGTGGCGGTAGAGTGCGATGCACACGTCATAAAATATACGTATCCGATTCGGCCATCGAGCACAACTGGCTCTACCGACGGATTTATCCGCGACGATGAACGTGGTACGGTATATATCGGAGAAGGCACTTGGGGCGCACCTTTACGCACCGCCAACAACAATCGGGTTTGGACGCGTAATTCGGAGTCTTTTCATGGTTTTCATTGGCTTTGGATTGATAAAAACAAAATCGAAATCCGTACTGTTCGCACCGCTTTATCTGATAAAGCGGCGGCTTTGACGAGTAAAAACATCTTTGATATTCCAGCAGGTCTCGAAATATGGAAGCCGAGCAATGGCGATGTGGTCACAATAATGGCTCAAAAAACAGCTGCCGAAACCGCAAATACTCCCGCGCCAACTGGCAACGAAGATACCGACAATGTAGATTGGGAAAAGATAACTAAAATCACGATTGAACCTACCGAAAAGGCCATTCATATCAAATATAGCTTGCCGACCGAAGGCGAAGTACGTTTCCGATTGCTCAATCTTCGCTTGGGCGAAGTTGGTTTTAAAGAGTTTAAAAAACAATCCGTTGGTGGACACGATGAACTGTTGCCGATTGATAAATTGCCGAAAGGTCGCTATTTTTTAATCGTAAAATCGAATAAAAAAGTAGCCGCAAGGTATGTGTTGGTAAGGAAATAATTGGTTGAATTGGGGAATTGGTTAAAATAGGGAATTAGGGAATTGGTTAAAATTCAACTAATTCACTAATGCAACTAATTTAACCAATTTCCTGTTTCAACCAATTTAAGACATCTTTTTCAAGGCCAATTTTATCAATTCTTCTACATTCGTGATGCTTGGTTCTTCTTTGAATATCGCATTGAGTGTGCGCTGTACATTGATGCGCACAAAACCCAACGA
>JAYUJV010000566.1:0-1912 GCA_043764975.1 Saprospirales bacterium | reverse complement strand
TTGATGCTTATCGTGCTGCTGCAAAAGACGCTCTACAAAATGCTCAAATCGTTGATAAACAGTTGTGCAGCGTCTATCAATTCACCTTCGATTATAGTTTAATGGCTGATGTCATGAATGCTGTCAAGAAGCTAAATATCGAAATATTGACAAAAGATTTTTCGGATATTGCAAAAATTGAAATCGCGATTCCGACAAGTAACGTAGAAGCTAAACTACTGACTATCAAGGCCTTGATATTAAAAGTAACAGAAGACGAAGCCTCAAAAATAAGCGAAATTGGCGGTTTGAAAATAGTGTTTTTGAGTACGGAATAAAGTCCCTCCCCAGCCCTTCCAAAGGGAGGGAGTGCTAACTGAGGGGCAAAAGGCCCTCCCCAGCCCTCCCAAAGGGAGGGAGTACAATCGTAGGGGCAAATTTTGATTATTATTTTATTTTTTGATTTTTTTAATAATTACAGGATACATTTATAGTAAATTTTATGAGTAAAATTAATATTTTTTGGTTTCGTCGCGACTTGCGTTTGGAGGATAATGCGGGACTTTATCGCGCGCTAAAATCTGGCGTACCGACGCTTTGTTTATTTATATTTGATCAAAATATATTGGATCATTTAGAGAATAAAAAGGATTTACGCGTCGATTTTTTACACAATACTTTGACTGATTTGAAGGCTTCGCTGCAAGCACTCAACAGCGATTTGGTGGTAGAATATGGCAAACCAAACGAAATTTGGTCTAAATTGACGACAACTTTTGACATCGAAAATGTATATACCAACCACGATTTTGAACCTTACGCACTCACTCGTGATGCACAAATGAAAACGTTTTTTGAGTCTAAAAATATAGGCTTTAAAACGTATAAAGATCACGTCATTTTTGAAAAAGGCGAAGTGCTAAAAGATGATGGAAAACCATACACCGTTTTTACGCCTTATAGCCGAAAATGGAAGACAAAACTAGAATCCAGACAATCTAAATGGATTGACGAAAATGGTATAGAACAGCAAACTTCGTATTATTTTAAACCTTATCCAAATGAAAAATACTTTCATAATTTATTGAATATCAATGAATTAAAAAATAAATATGAATTTAATATGCCTTCGCTCGAAAGCATGGGTTTCCAGAAAACAACTCCAGTCCTTCCTGGCAAAACGGTCAGTATGGGTTTGATAAAAAAGTATGACGAAACGCGAAATTTTCCAGCAATTTTAGGAACTTCGAGGCTCGGAATCCACTTCAGATTTGGTACGATAAGTATTAGAGAAAAAGCTCGAAAAGGTCAATTATTGAATGAAATATTTTTGAGTGAACTCATCTGGCGTGACTTTTATGCCCAAATTATGGCCGAATTTCCGCATGTTATCAAAGGTGCATTTCGTCCAGAATATGAGTCGATTGCTTGGCGAAACGATGAGGCTGATTTCAAAAAATGGTGCGAGGGCAAAACTGGTTATCCACTCGTGGATGCAGGTATGCGCGAGCTCAATCATACAGGTTATATGCACAATCGGGTACGTATGGTGGTCGCAAGTTTTTTGACCAAACATTTGTTGATTGATTGGCGTTGGGGCGAGGCTTATTTTGCTCAAAAACTGATCGACTTTGACCTTGCGAGCAACAACGGCGGGTGGCAATGGGCGGCAGGTTGCGGTACAGATGCTGCACCATATTTCCGCGTTTTTAATCCAGAAGAACAACTTAAAAAATTTGATAAAGATGCTACTTATGTCAAAAAATGGGTTCCCGAATTTGGTACTTTCAACTACGCAAAACCAATGGTCGATCACAAAATGGCGCGTGAACGTTGTTTAGTCGTTTATAAAGCAGGGATTGAATTGGGACGGAATTCTTAGGAATCGTGAGTCTTGGGGAAACGAAAGTCGAAAATCGAGAGTCGAAAGATA
>JAYUJV010000565.1:0-5071 GCA_043764975.1 Saprospirales bacterium | reverse complement strand
GCTGATATGGTGTTTGGAGATTCGTTTTCCTTGGCGGAAAGATCAACCCAAAATTAGAACCGATTTTTGGTTGGATATTTTTTATACCTTCTGGAATTACTTTTTATTTTCGTTAATCATTTACGCCGCACTTTCTGAGGTGTTCGTGAATTTATTCAAGGATTTTTTAGGCGTTTTTGACATCAAAAACGAAGTAGCTATCAATATGGATAAAGTGCCGCATTGGATACGCTTGCTGATTGTGTTCGTATTTCGAGATTTTATGCAATACAACATACATCGACTATTGCATCATTATTCTTGGATGTGGCGTTTTCATAAAGTGCATCACAGCACCGAAACGATGGGATTTGGCGCCTTGATGCGTTTTCATTTCATGGAAAACATCATTTATCGCAGCCTTGAGTACATTCCGTTGGCGATGATTGGCTTCAATCTGTACGATTTTTTTATCATTCATATTTTTACATTCGTACTCGGTCAGATTGGCCACGCCAATTTATATTTGCCGATGGGCCGATTACGATATTTGCTCAATGGCCCACAAATGCACCTTTGGCATCACGCCAAAGAATTTCCCGAATCGCACCCAAAAGGTTTTAATTACGGCATCTCGCTAAGTGTTTGGGACTATCTATTCAAGACCGTTTATTGGCCATCGGATGACCCAAATCTCCCAGTCGGTTTGCCCGATGATGAAAAAATAGGTGGCACTTTTTTGGAGCAACAATTGGGTGCATTTAAGGGTAAAATAGAGTGATTTTTAGTTCAAAAGCCAAGAGAAAACTTTAAAATAAGTATATTCAGAGTTCATGTTTTTGATAATTGTCTATAAAGTATTAACTTTGTAAAAAACTAAAAAGATGATTTTTGAATCTTCCATATCTTCCTTGTACCAAGAAGCAGAACGATTAGACAATACGGCATTGGATAGTCTGATTTCACAGCTTCAGGCAATTCGTACAAACCGAAAAACAAGCGATAAACAAAAAACAGAAGCAGATTTATTGAAAAAGATAAATCGCGGACTATCCTCTGCACAAAGTGCTGATTTTCAATTGCTTAATCAAAAAAGAATAAACAACGAAATCAATGAAAAGGAAAGGATTACGCTTGAAAAACTATTGGTTAATATAGAAAAATTACACACGGCGCGCGTTAAACACATTGGGCAATTAGCTACTTTACGCAATATATCGGTAAGGGAATTATTGGCGCAACTGAACTTAACACCAATGATATAATGGCTAAAAGAACTAAAATTAGTGTAGCCAACAAGTCAATCATCAATGAAAGAGCTAAGGGATGTTGTGAATATTGTAAAAGTCCTTTTGATTTCTCGACAGAACTTTTTTCAATAGAGCATATTCTACCGATTTCTTTAGGAGGAGATGATGAACTTAGTAATCTTGCGTTTGCTTGTATTGGTTGTAATATTTTCAAATCCAATAAGTTAGAAGGGAAAGACCCCATTTCACAAGCAATGACAATACTTTTTAATCCAAGAATCATGTTTTGGGAAGAACATTTTTTTTGGGATAGTACATATCTTACAATCATCGGTCAAACAGCAATCGGAAGGACAACGATAAACGAATTAAAATTGAATAGACAAGCACTCAAAAATCTCCGCCGCGCCTTGGTAGCAATTGGTGTTCATCCGTAATAGTGCTTAAAAATTTGACAATTCCCCTAAAAGAGCCAACTTTGTAAAAAACAGAAAATGACAGCAATAAACTTAAATATAGAAGATAGCGATGCCGCTCTATTCGCCAAAATATAAAACAAGGTTGGAAAGAAATCAAGATGATAGAACAAGGCAAATTAAAAGCTAAACCAATAGCAGCTTTGTTCCATAAATCATAAACACGAAAAAAGCGTTAGCAAGTCAAAACTTACTAACGCTTTTTTTTATTCAAAATCGCTTACAAAATCGCTTTACGGATTTTGATGAGTCGCTCTAAAAGACCTTCGAGGCGATCAAGTGGAAGCATATTTGCACCGTCAGATTTGGCAACGCTTGGATTTGGATGCGTTTCGATGAAAAGACCGTCCGCACCAACGGCGATACCAGCTTTTGCGATGGTTTCGATGAGTGTAGGTCGTCCGCCAGTGACGCCGCTGGCTTGGTTGGGTTGCTGCAACGAGTGCGTACAATCCAACACAACTTTTGCGCCAAATGACTGCATGGTTGGCAATCCTCTAAAATCCACAATCAAATCTTGATAGCCAAATGTAGTGCCGCGCTCAGTCAAAAACACATTTGGGTTGCCGTCGTGTAGCACTTTTTCCATGGCGTGTTTCATCGCTTCTGGACTCACAAATTGCCCTTTTTTGATGTTCACAACCTTTCCTGTTGCCGCCGCCGCTGCCAATAAACTTGTCTGACGACACAAAAACGCTGGTATCTGCAACACATCTACATAAGGCGCTACGAAAGCAGCTTCGTCGTCGGTGTGGATGTCGGTTGTGACTGGTAAATCGAATGTATCGGCTACTTTTTTGAGTATATTCAAGGCAATTTCGTCGCCAATGCCTGTAAAACTATCCGCTCGCGAGCGATTGGCTTTACGGTAAGAACCTTTAAAAATATAAGGAATTTCGAGTCTATCGCAGATTTTTTTTACTTTTTCAGCAATATCCATCGCCATTTCTTCACTTTCGATGGCACATGGCCCAGCGATGAGAAAAAAATTATTGCTATCTATATGTTTTAACCTAGGAATGTTTTCTAGTTGCATAATTGAAATTATTTTTTTTAATAAAATGCAAAATTAAGTTAAAAAAACGAATTGATTGCTCATATTATGGTTCTTTTAAATTTTTTGTGTCATAAATTCAAAATACCTGTTTAAACCAATTATTCTATGGTATTAAGTATGTAAGTATTAAGTATTGCAGTTTTTACAATATCTAAGATACTCATTATTAGTTTGTTATCGCCACTTGAATACTTTATACTTGAATACTTTATACTTCGGGTAATACTAAAAATTACAAATCTATGTGTTTCCACAATTTTTTTCATAAAACTGTAATTTCATAGAATACATTTATTTTTTATCTTTTTACAAAAAGGTCATTATGGATTTATAATTATTATGTTATATTTACATTACAAAACCGAAACCTATATGCCCGAACTAAGAAAAGAACTAACTTTATTTGGCCTAATCATGGTAGCCATTGGTGCGTCTATAGGTAGCGGAATTTTTGTTACGCCAGCCGAGATTGCAAAAGAACTTCATACACCAAGCCTTATTGGTGTCGTGTGGATTTTAGGTGGTGTCATTACGCTCACTGGCGCGCTGACCTTTGCCGAATTGGGTAGTATGTTCCCGAAAGCGGGTGGCATATACGTATATTTGCGCGAGGCGTATGGCGAATTGGTTGCTTTTCTGTACGGTTGGACCATGCTCACCGTTACCACCACAGCATCTATTGCTGGTCTGGCTTTGGCTTTCGCCAAATACATTAATCATATTTTTCCACTCGGTTATGACGGTATTTTATATGTAGCGATTGCTGCGATTGTGGTGGTGACGTTCATCAATCTGTTTGGTGTAAAACTAAGCGAAAACTTTTCGAGTACCTTTACAACACTGAAAATTATTGGTATTTTACTGGTCATCGGGGTAGGCGTTTTTGCTTACTTTATGGTCGGCAACAATACCTTTCAGCAGTCCGTTGAAACGGCAAATGCGCCCAATAACTTGTCGTCTGCCTTTGCGGTGGCGTTGATTAGCGTTTTGTTTTCGTATGGCGGTTGGCAACACGCGTCTTTTCTGGCTGGCGAAACCAAAAATGCAGCACAAGTAATTCCGAAAGCAATGGTTTTTGGCGCATTGAGCATTATTTTTATCTATTTATTAATCAATTTTGCTTATTTGAGTTTATTGCCAATCCAAAAAATAGAAAGTTCACAAGCCATTGCGAGTGATGCTTTAGGTCAAGTAATTGGTAAAAAAGGCAGCTATTTGATAGCGATTTTGATAGCCATTTCTACCTTCGGCACGATGAGTATCTATACACTCAGCACGCCGCGCATCTATTACGCCATGGCACAAGACGGTTTGTTTTTCAAGTCATTGTCAAAGTTGCACCCGACATATCATACGCCAGCCAATGCGATATTGGTACAATCTATATGGGCAATTTGCCTTTTACTATTGTGGGGAACTTTTGAAAAATTGATAACGTATGTCGTGTTTGTGGATTGGATATTTTTCTTTTTAGCGGCAGCTTCTATTTATATATTCAGAAAACGAAAAGCAGACACCGAGCGTAGTTACAAAACCTTAGGTTATCCCATCACACCATTTATATTTTTGGCTATCGTCGCTTGGTTTGTGATCAATACATTGATTGAAAAACCGGTACAATCCGTTGCGGGTTTGGCGTTGCTATTGGCAGGCGTGCCTTTGTATTATTATTTTAAAAGAGGAAAAAAAGGATAAATTAAGTTTTTGTAAAAAAACGTCTAATTTCTTCCAAGCAGGAGCTTGGAAGGTACAGTGAGCAGTAAAAAATAATATTTTCGTAGTCTTGATTGAACAAAAATCTAGGAAAAATGTATTTTTCGGGGTCTCTGTACATCTGAAGCTCTTGCTTACGATAGCGTTTATACTGTAGTGCATAAGGTTTTACACTTTTCGCTAAAATTTGCGTTTCAGATTGAAACGTAAGTTTCAAAATTAGTGAAATTATTTATCTACGATTCGTGTAATTCGTAAATTAGAGTGAAATTCGTGTTAAAAATAAGTAACACTTGCTTTTTTTAATAAAAGGGTAAAACCGTATGCACTTTGGTATAGTTGGCAATTTCTTTTTATAGAAATATATTTTTATAAAGCACTGATGATCAACAACCAATCAACCAATCAACCAATTTACAACTTTAACCCATTTCACTCCACCTTATATCCACACACATCTTTACCGTTACCGACAATCAAAATAGATGAGCCATTGTCATAAAAATCGGTTAGTACGAAGCGCGTAGTGCCAGGAATTGGGAACGTTGGGTATAGTTTTGCACCTTCGAGCAAATAAATCAAACTACTTTCTTTAC
>JAYUJV010000564.1:0-5075 GCA_043764975.1 Saprospirales bacterium | reverse complement strand
TTTCGCTAAATTGTCATTGTTTTTAATTGATTTTTTTTATATTTATTATTTAATAAATAATAAAGCACTGATTTTCAATATTTTATGTAAAATAATATTTTAATAAAATATGAAATAAAATAAAATCAATGTCACAAATAATAATATTTGATAGTAATTTATATTTTAATTAAAATCCAATTTAATTTATTGATAAATAAAATTAGAACTAATAAAACAATAATCCATATTTTGGGCTATTATTCTTCTAAAATATAGTATTCTGTAATATAAATTATAAAATTATTACAAAAATATACTTTTAAATGTATTAAATAATTGTAAAAACAACTTTCTTGTGACGTATCAACCTATCTAAAAGTCACACTAAGCTCAAAATTATCTTCTCCAGCATATACTTTTTTGAACTTTCTTTGGGCTTCCATAACAAGACATTTGGAATCTTCGTACCTCGCAGAGAAATGACCTATGACTAAATTTTCAACATTGGCCATCGCCGCTAGTTCGCCTGCTTGTAAAGCAGTACTGTGCATACCAACTTCTGCAACCGACAGTAACTCGTGCATGAACGTAGCTTCATGAAACAAAATATTTACGTCTTTTATAATCGGAACGATACGCTCGTCAAACAAGGTATCAGAACAGTAAGCATACGCACGAGGTTTGGGTGGATCGATAGTTAGTTCGGCATTTAGAATTGTATCGCCAGTTTTTGTTTGATAGTCGCCACCTTTTTTTATAGCAGGTATAGCACTAAATGGAATATTGTGTTCAAGGATTATAATCGGATTCATATTTCGCTCACGCTCGTGTTCGCGAAATAAATATCCGCAAGTCGGAACAGTATGCGTCAAAGGTATTGTAAAAACGCTCACATACTGATCGCAATATATTTCTAAATGCTTTGTAGTATCTACAATCTGAAAAGTTAGCTTAAATGGTAATTTACCATTCGTCAATTCTATTTGCAAGCGCATAATGGCTTCTAAACCTTCGGGCGCAAATACAGTCAAGTCCGCCGACCGACCGAGCATGGACATAGAATTGAGCAAACCAATAAGGCCGTATATATGATCACCGTGCAAATGGCTGATGAATATAGCATCTAAATTCTGCTTCGATATACCATTTTCATTGAGCCGTATCTGTACACCTTCGCCAGCATCAATCAAATATTTTCGGCTGCCAACTTCTAAAACTTGAGCAGACGTGAACCTATGATATGCTGGCAAACCTGCCGACGAACCCAATATCTTTAGCTTAAAAAGCATTTTTATTAAAATTTAATAAAATAAAAAATTAAAAAAATAATAGAAACGAAACGACTAAAATTGTGACATACTATCGCTCGAAACGACCACAAACAACAATGGAGCAGAACTTGTATGCTCTACTCCATTGTCAAACCCAATACATATATTTAGGCAAGGCACTTTTGTGCTTCTTCCAAAGATTTTTCGATGGCCAATATAGAATCGAGTTGAGAGATTTTTATCAACTTTTGTATATTCGGACTATCCACGCCAATCACGATAAAACGATCATTGAGATTGTCTTTCCACAAACGGTTACCAGTCAGGATAGCGCTAAGTCCAGATGAATCAACATATTTAACTTCGCTCAAGTCGAACACCAACGCTGGAACACCATCTGTATGCAAACGCATAAGTTGTGCTTTTAGGCTCGATGCCAACAATGAGTTTAAATTATCTTCTTTCAAACGAAAAACAGAATACTTATCAAAATGATCCAGTGAATATTGCATAATAAAATTTTAATTACAGTTTATAGTTTGCTGACCTAATATTGTTTTTTGTCCGACAAATGTAAATAATTCAATGCTGATTCTTCTATTTTTTTAATAAAAATATTTAAAAAATTAAATAAAATGTACAAATTGTCATGTTTAATGCACTCAAACTGACATTTTGCCATAATGTTTTTTTTACTTATTAATAAATAAAATATTAAAAAAATGAACTAAAATACTGATAATCATTAATTTAAATATTTATTAAAATAAAATTAGATACCTTTACATACTTATTTGATTTTTGATGGCATTATTTTTAACAATATTAATAAATAGAGTATAAATAAAATAAGTTAGTAAAAAAACTTGATTTATTAAAACATTATCTGTAATATTGTTATTTATTTAGAAAAATTTCGACTTAGGACGTAAACAACCTTTGTTGAGTAGCAGAAAACGTATGAATAATAAATTTTCACCGAAGGTCAAACAGATCATCAACCGAAGTAGAGAAGAAGCGGCTCGTTTGGGACACGATTATATCGGTACCGAACATTTGTTGCTTGGTTTGGTGCAAGACCGAGAATCGCTCGCGGTCAGAGTACTCGAATCTTTGTCCGTCAATACGAAAGATCTGCAACAAACAGTAGAGGAAGCGATTTCGAATCAAGGCGGCGCACGCACGCACTTAACTGTGAATAATATCTCGCTCAATTCGCAAGCAGAAAAAGTTTTAAAAGTGACTATATTAGAGGCAAAAGTATTTAAGGCAGAAGAAATTGCGCCTGAACATTTAATGCTTTCAATCTTGAAACACGAAAATACTTTAGCTTCCAAAATCTTGAGTCAATATGAGGTCGATTATAAATCCTATAAATCTGAATTGGAGTATATGCTTCAAGAAATAGAAATGGGCAAAGAATCTGGTACCGAAATATATGACCAAGCACCAAGCGATGATGATGATCGATTTGATGACGACGAACGCGGCAGCGGAAATTATTCGCAGCAACAACGTCAGAAAACGAACACCAAAAGTCGTACACCAGTTTTGGATAATTTTGGTCGCGACGTTTCTCGTCTTGCAGAAGAAGGTAAACTAGATCCAATCATCGGTCGTGAAACTGAGATTGAACGCGTATCTCAAATCTTGAGTCGCCGAAAGAAGAACAATCCAATTTTGATTGGCGAGCCTGGTGTCGGTAAAACGGCTATCGTAGAAGGTTTGGCTTTGCGTATTTTACAAAAGAAGGTTTCAAGAACATTGTTTAATAAACGTGTCGTGATGTTGGATTTGGCTGCTTTGGTAGCTGGCACAAAATATCGTGGTCAATTCGAGGAGCGAATGAAATCAATCATGCTCGAACTCGAAAAAAATCGCGATGTCATCTTGTTTATTGACGAAATCCACACCATAGTTGGTGCGGGTGGTGCAACAGGTTCATTAGATGCTTCAAATATATTTAAACCAGCATTGGCACGAGGCGAACTGCAATGTATCGGCGCATCTACTTTAGATGAATACCGTCAATATATTGAGAAAGATGGCGCTCTCGATCGTCGTTTCCAGAAGGTTTTGGTAGAACCACCAAGTGTGGACGATGCTATACACATATTACAAAATATTGCTAATAAATACGAAGAATTTCACAACGTGGAATATACGGAAGAAGCAATAAAGGCTTGTGTAAAGTTATCGGATAGATACATCACTGACCGCTTTTTGCCTGACAAGGCAATAGATGTCATGGATGAAGTTGGCGCGCGTGTACACTTGAAAAACATACACGTTCCGAAACACATAGAAGAAATTGAGAAAGAAATTGAAGGCTTGAAAGAGTTGAAAAACTCTGCCGTAAAGAATCAACAATACGAAAAAGCAGCAGATCTCCGCGATGACGAAATGAAGCTCTCTCGTCAGCTCGAATCAGCTAAAACGCAATGGGAAGACGATAGCAAAAACGCGCGTTATCCTGTAACTGAAGCAGATATTGCAGAAGTCGTGTCTATGATGTCTGGTATTCCAGTGAATCGTGTAGCGCAAGCCGAAAGTAAAAAATTATTGACAATGACCGACGACATGAAAAAAGCGGTTATTGGTCAAGATGAAGCGATTAAGAAAATTACGAAAGCCATACAACGCAATCGCGTTGGCCTCAAAGATCCGAGCAAACCAATTGGTTCGTTCATCTTTTTAGGTCCAACTGGTGTCGGAAAAACAGAATTGGCCAAAGCACTTGCTCGATATATGTTCGACAGCGAAGATGCGTTGATACGTATTGACATGACTGAATATATGGAAAAATTCTCAATCAGTCGCCTCATTGGAGCGCCTCCAGGCTATGTGGGTTATGAAGAAGGTGGTCAGTTAACTGAAAAAGTAAGACGCAAGCCTTATGCAGTCATTTTGCTCGATGAAATCGAAAAAGCGCACCCTGATGTATATAACATTTTGCTACAAGTGCTAGACGATGGTCAATTGACTGATGGTTTGGGTCGCAAAGTAGATTTCAAGAATACATTGATTATTATGACTTCTAATATTGGTGTACGCCAATTGAAAGACTTTGGTCAAGGTATCGGATTTGCGACACAAGCGCGCGAAGACAGTACAGACGATGTTACGAAAGGCATCATTCAAAATGCCTTGAAAAAGACATTTTCACCAGAATTTTTGAATCGTATTGACGATGTAGTGATTTTCAACAGCTTGGATCAAGAGCATATTTTCTCAATCATTGATATTACGTTGAAAGACGTATATAAGCGTTTGAGCAACATGGGTTATACGCTGACACTAAGCGAAGAAGCGAAAAAATTCGTAGCTGAAAAAGGTTTCGATCCTAATTTTGGTGCGCGACCATTGCACAGAGCGATTCAGAAATACATCGAAGATCCATTAGCAGAATTTATCTTGAGCGAAGGCCCAAGCGAAGGTGCTGTTTTTGAATTGGTTATGAACGATGAAAAAGATGGTGTCAAGATTATGCCACTTGAAGTAGCTGAAGAGCCTGCAGCAGGTAAAACAAAAGCATCTAAGAAAGCAACTTCTCAAGATGATTTACCTAATGCAAAAGAAGATTTAAATTAATAAAAATTAAGTTTTTACATAATTGAAAAAGCTGGCAAGTTTACTTGTCAGCTTTTTTTATGTGAATTTCAAATTGTTTTTTCTCACGGATTTTCACAGATGTAGATAAGGGTTTTTCTCACAGATTTCACAGATTTTCACAGATGTAGATAAGGGTTTTCTACGCGCGCAAACTTGTTATTTTTTTAATTACGTAACGTGTAAATAATAAGTTGGTAAAGTTGAGTTTAG